>JAPHTU010000125.1 GCA_026196145.1 Gammaproteobacteria bacterium | reverse complement strand
TCCGGCCACAGAGATCATCGAGCAGGCCGAGATGAGCTCAATGGATGTCATCGTTATGGGTCGTCGTGACAAAGGCGACCTGGTACGCGCCATGCTTGGTAGTACCACCGAGGAAGTCATTGGTGGTACGCATAGTGATGTGCTGGTCATTCCGCGCGGGGCTGAGATCAAGGCTAAAGGCCTTGTGTTGCCGGTTGATGGTTCACGTTATAGCCAGGCCGCGGCAGTTACCGCACTCAATCTGGCCACGCAGTGTAATGTGCCTATCACCGTGGTATCTGTTGCCGTGGACGAAAGACTCAAAGACGATGCGCAAAGTCATGCGGACCAGGCATTTAATCTTTTATCTGAAGCAAACATTAAGGCCGCTGTTGATGTAAGGGTAGGTCGGCCTGACGAGGAGATCGTTGCATGCGCCAGGGAGCATGGTGCTGACCTCATCGTGATGGGAAGTCATGGACGTACAGGCCTGGAAAGACTGCTTGTCGGCAGTGTGTCAGAGAGAGTGATCGGCCAGACAGAATGTCCTGTTATGGTGGTTAAGCTTTAAACTAAACCACCAGGATATTGAACGGCAATGATATGGCTGCCTGAAAGGCGGCCATATCATTCAGGATTTAAGCGGCGCTGCTGCTTTTACGCGTAGCTGCCTTTCTCTCGTGTTCTTTCAGGTGCTTCTTGCGAATCCGGATCTCGGCAGGGGTGATCTCTACCAGTTCATCTTCTTCAATAAACTCCAGCGCCTGTTCCAGGGTAAAGCGGATAGCCGGGGTGAGCACGATATTTTCATCGGTGCCCGAAGCGCGCACGTTGGTCAGCTGCTTGCCCTTGAGGGGGTTTACGGTCAGGTCATTCTCGCGTGAATGAATACCCACGACCTGGCCTTCGTAGACCTGCATGGTGGGGCTGATCATCATCTTGCCACGCTCCTGCAGGTTAAACAGGGCAAAACCCAGTGCCTTGCCGGTACCGTTACTGATCATGGCGCCGTTATGGCGTGGCGCGATGCCACCATGCTGTGCAGGGCCGTAATGATCAAACACGTGATAGATCAAGCCGGTTCCGGATGTCAGGGTCAGGTATTCTGTCTGAAAACCGATCAGGCCACGCGAAGGGATGATGTAATCCAGGCGTACACGGCCATTACCGTCGGGCACCATGTTTTTCAGGTCCGCCTTGCGCTCACCCAGTGCCTCCATGACGCCGCCCTGTGAGTTTTCCTCGATATCGACGGTCAGCTGTTCGTAGGGTTCGCAGATAATGCCATCGACCTCGCGGAAGATAACTTCGGGACGCGATACGGCCAGTTCAAAACCTTCACGGCGCATGTTTTCCAGCAGGATGGATAAGTGCAGTTCACCACGACCGGAGACCTTGAACTTCTCCGGATCGGTACCTTCTTCCACACGCAGCGCCACGTTATGTATTAATTCGCGTTCCAGCCGGTCTTTCAACTGGCGAGAGGTCAGGTATTTACCTTCCTTACCGGCAAACGGCGAGGTATTGACCTGGAAGGTCATGGAAACCGTTGGCTCATCCACGGTTAGCGGCGGCATGGCCTCGACGTTATTCGGGTCACAAATCGTGTCGGATACATTCGGTGCCGTGATGCCCGTGACGGCAATAATGTCACCGGCACTGGCCGATTGAACTTCATGACGCTCCAGGCCCATGTAGCCGTAGACCAGGCCAATCTTGGCCTTGTGCGTGACGCCATCATCATTGATGAGAGTCACCTGCTGGTTTGGCTTGATGGTGCCGCGCGTGACGCGGCCAACGGCAATGGCACCCACAAAGCTGTTGTAATCCAGGTTGGATACCTGCATCTGCAAGGGGCCATCCGGGTCAACCTCGGGGGCAGGGCAGTGCTCCACGATGGCCTCAAACAAAGGCGTCATATCGCCTTCACGAACACCATCCTCAACACTGGCATAGCCATTAATGGAGGAGGCATAAATAATCGGAAAATCCAGTTGCTCGTCGGTCGCGCCGAGTCGATCAAACAGATCGAATACCTGGTCGACCACCCAGTCGGTACGTGCGCCGTCCTTATCGACCTTGTTCACCACCACGATGGGGCGCAGGCCATGGGCAAAGGCCTTCTGGGTGACAAAGCGGGTTTGTGGCATGGGGCCTTCCTGCGCATCCACCAGCAGGAGTACGGAATCCACCATCGACAGCACACGCTCC
>JAPHTU010000207.1 GCA_026196145.1 Gammaproteobacteria bacterium | reverse complement strand
CCGTTGCCACAGATCAAAAACCGTATCGACGGCGGTGTACATTTGTTTCTGCAGTTTTTCATTAATCTCTACCAGTTCCCATTGTTCATGGGCATTATTCTGAACCCACTCATAGTAACTCACAGTCACTCCACCGGCGTTCGCCAGTATATCAGGTATGACGTAAATCCCCCGTTGCCTTAATATCTCATCAGCAGCAGGCGTGGTCGGATTGTTGGCGGCCTCGACTATTAGTCTGGCTTTGATATTGGCCGCGTTGCCAGCATTAATCTGTAAAGCGATTGCAGCCGGAATCAGGATATCGCAATCCACTTCCAGCAACTCTTCGTTGGTTAACGTCAACGTATTGGGCATGCCGACGACGGAGCCATGCTCTTCCTTAAAAGCCATGACATTTTCCGGATCAAGCCCATCCGCAGAATAGATGCCTCCTGTACTATCACTGATGGCGACAATTTTTGCTCCCTGCCGGCAAAACTCGTCGGCAGCGACAGCTCCGACCTCACCAAAGCCCTGGATGGCGACACGGGTACCGGCAATCTCCTGTTGTTCCGGAATCAGGGCCTTGGATAAGAAGCGCTCCGTGACAAACATACATCCCTTACCCGTCGCTTCAGTCCGTCCCAAGGAACCACCAAGACTCAGGGGCTTGCCGGTAACCACAGGACGGTTATTCGTGCCATTATTCAGTACATCATAGGTATCGAATATCCATGCCATGGTCTCCTCATTTGTGTACATATCAGGCGCAGGAATATCGGTGTTCGGGCCAATGACATGAAATAACTCAGCAGTGAAACGTCGGGTAATGCGCCGCAATTCACTTATACTCAATTCCTTGGGATTGCATATCACACCGCCCTTGGCGCCGCCGAAAGGAATATTGACCAACGCACATTTCCAGGTCATGAGCTTTGCCAGGGAAGTCACTTCCTCCAGCGTCAAGTCCGGGTGATAGCGGATGCCGCCCTTGCTGGGGCCAAAAACACGATTATGCACAACCCGAAATCCAAGCATGGTTTTTACTGAGCCGTCATCAAGCTCAACAGGGAAGTTGGTGCTATACAGGCGCTTGGGTTGCTTGAGGAAATCTATCAGGCCAGCCTTCAAACCAAGAATATAAGCAGCAGCCTTGTCGAATTGTTGCTCACTGATCACTATGGGATCGAGGATTTCATCTTTTATTTTCATTGTTGTCATCTCTGCGCCATGTCACGCTTGATTGACGTACCTAACGCAGCAACACATGCGTATCCGCCATATTTAAGTCTTAATTGTAAGTCATTTGGTGTGATGAAGGCATTACAGTTGAGTCCTTCGGAATATTGATTTTGTTACCTACCTAATCTACTACTTCCTAGTCAGGATGTGCACGCAGAAAACTTCAGCCAATATATAGCGACCGCTCGATCAGTTTAGCACCTTTGTCTGACCCTAATACTCATGAAGCGGCAGGATTACTTAATCGCAGAAATCAGGTAATTGAGAACCGGGTTGTCCAGGCAAGGGCTCTCGAAGGCGGCGGTGACATACTTTGGCGGGGTGACCCAACCTCGTTCTAGCAGGCGCTTGAGGGTCTCGTTCGAGTCGAAAGTGGTTTTTCCTACCAGCAGGATGCTAAGGTCCTCGCCCCTTCGGTAGAAGTCCAGCGCATCACGAAAGCCACGCAGGTATAGGTAGTCCTTGGTAAAGCCGCCCCCACGGTAGACTCGGGCGGTCAACTTGAAGGCTCGTTCGCGTTCCATGCCGTGTTCTTCCAGCAGGGTAAGGAAAATCCGGCGGAAGTCGTTGCCGTTCACCAGCATCTGCACTGCGACCACTCGCAGGGCAAGCACACGCAAACGATCAACGTCCAAGTTGCCTGAAAAGTACTCGCTCAGTATCGCCAGCCCCTCCTGGGTCAAAGTATTAAGAGGCAGCCCGTTGCGAAGTATTTGCAGGGGCTGTTCCCGGGCGTTCATCGTGGTTACCACGTGAACACCAAGTTCATGATGGATGAGTGCGTTAAGCTGTAACCGGTTCACGCTGATAACACTATTAATCAGTATACTACCCTTGGAGACCATGGCACCGGCTACCATGTTGGAAGTTATCACCACTGGACATTCTATCCCGTACCCTGTCAGCGCCTCGAGAAAGGCATCACGCACTTCCCCAGCACCGTAGAGCCGCTGGTTATCACCTGCTGATTCAGACAATTGTATGGCAGGGGCATGCAAGATGAAGTGGGCGTTGGCGATATCGAGTGGACCTGGCTCACCGTAGTAACGCAGGCAGTTATACAAAAACCTCCGGCTACCGATGGAAGACAGCTGTTCCGCCTTGTCCGCGTAGGAATCGACCACCTGCCGGTAAAGCTGTTGTAGTTCTGAATCTCCGATATCATCAACCCGCAGGCGATATAGCTTTTCCTTGAACTCATAGGCATTGATGGTGTGGTCCTTGTATTCAAATTCAGGGTTGTGCGCATAGTTGGAATCGAAGAAACGTTCCTTTTCCTGCTCGAGGTTGATCGGATTGACATACTCCAGGATGTCAATGCCGGTAACCAGGGCGCGCAGCTCCTCATCTACCGTATAAACGATAGGTTCTATATCAGCGGCAGGTGTGTTCATCCAATAGAATCCGTGTGGTGACAGGTATAATAAACAATATTAGCAAGAGAAGCTCACAGGACCTATGCCGAGGAGATAAAAATAATTGCTCTGTAACAAGCCATCTAATCTCGCATGAGACTTTATACAGCTGTTGCGGATACCAAATTACTCTCTCCAGTAGTTGAAATTGTTGATATATTGCGATACTCCTTCAAAGAAACTGACATAAGAATTGGCTTCTTATTGACTTGTCTCTTCACTGAGGTTTTGCTTTGAATTTACAGTAGCGCATTACATACCCCATATCTGATGAAATACTACAAATTTGAAATGCCCAGAATATCGTTTTTGATTAGTGGACTACTGTTCTGTCTTTTAATATCTTTTGTCGGCCCACTTTTCTCTGATACTAATGTCAGAGTGCTTGACAGCGGCACAATAACTTTCCAGGACCGACGTTCAGAGTTTATAATCGCAGCGCCCCATGGAAGTTACGATCGTTATACTGGAAAGATAGTCACACAAGTATGCGAAATCTTATTTTGGGATTGCATAGTAGCTACAGGCTTCAGTGTTTCTGGCGTACGCTTGAATGTGAATAGACCCACTGAAGGAGCCGGCATTAAATCAAGTTCAGAAAAGCAAACACCAAGAGCGAAAGAAGTCTACGTTGAATACAAACAAATAATTGCCAACATAGCCGAAGGAAAACCCCGGCTTTATATTGAGATTCATGGCAGTAACAATATGGGGATAGAAGTTGCTACCAGTGACATATCACTAGAACATGCAAGAAAACTTAAAACCATATTGGAAGAGGAGTGGCATAAGATTTTCGATACCGTATCAGCAATTAAAGTCCAGAAAATAGACAGGGTTAAAAAGGTAAATGCGGCGGTGAAAAAATATGGGGTGGTTGCAGATCTAAAGATGCCTGCGATATTTATCGAATTGTCCCGTAACTTACGTGATAACCATACAAGTACGCTTGCTCGTTTTCTTGCTACTACGTTATTAAGAGTCGAGACAGAGATATTTGTTGCACAAAATAGACAACCCGACCCCTCATAATAAGGCTATGTTGAGTATACCTATCAGTAAAGTATAGCGGTATGCTGTTAAACTGATAGCACTTGGGCAGTTGTACTAATGATAAGCCATAATCACTACGTTTTTAGTGACGTAAACGTACAAAGGTATCGTGTACCTAGAAATACACGATTGAGTATAGCAACTATACCTGGTTGGATTACAAGACAGCCATCTCGGCATTATCAAAGTTTCTCTGATAGTGAGCCATGTAAGTCACCTTTCGCTCCAGGGCATCAATAATGGCATGACTAAAGTTGACCTTCTCAAACCTCTGAGCGCTACCAAGACCACCCGGGCTAAATACATTGATCTCCATCAGCTTGTCCCCAACAATATCCAACCCAACCAGAAACATTCCGTCCTGAACCAGTTTCGGGCGTACAATTTCGGCAATTCTGAGCTCAGCATCGGTAATAACAGCAGGATGCAGCTTGCCTCCCGCATGAATATTGCTACGAAGATCTTCTCCTGAACTAAGGCGGCGAAATGCAGCATATTTTCCTTTATAGCGTAACGGCTGACCATTCATCATAAATAAGCGTGTATCGCCTTCAGCCGCCGCAGGCAAATATTCCTGTGCAATCACATAGCCATCGCGGGTAAGGGAACTAATCATCTGTTTTACATTAGAGCTATCTTCAATACGGACAAGAAACACACCAGCGCCACCAGATCCTGATAATGGTTTCAGCACGGCATTACCACCAACCTCCTCAATAAACGCACGGATGTCCTTTGGGCTCTGGGATATAAGCGTTTTGGGTCTCACCTCTTCCGGGAAGAGCTGAAAATACATTTTATTGGCCGCTCTCAACAGCCTTCGGGGATCATTAAGGACAATAACACCATGGCGCATGGCTGCCCGTCCGAATGTCAGACCAATAGTCTGTGCCCACGCACGCAAGCCCGTATCTGTTGAAGGATCATTTCTTAGCATCAGGATATCAAGCTCATCTACTGAGATCCGTTCGGTTATGGCCTTTGAGCCTTGAAGCGCTGCAAGATAGGCGCCATGCGTTGCATGGCGTTTAACTGGTGCCCTTCGTGCAACGGCCATCACACATTCATTTGGATCATAGGTAAAGTCAGTGGCACTGATATACCAGACCTCATGCCCACGGGCAGATGCAGCATGAGCAAGCCGGGTTGTCGAGTAACCAATTTGTTCTGTTTGTACGTCATTGACAAAAAAACTAAGACGCATGACATTACCCCCTATAGCGACGCCAGGTCGACGTTATCAAAGTTGCGGCGGTAGTAATACATGTACGATACTTTATGTTCCAGCGCAGCAATTACCGCATCACTGAAATTCGCCTTCTCGAAAGACTGGGCTATACCCAATCCACCGGGACTAAATACATTGATATCAAGCAACTTGTTGCCTGCAATATGCAGACTTGCCAAAAACATCCCATCCTGCACCAACCGGGGGCGCACGGCCTCAGCAATCTGCAGATGAGCATCGGTAATCTCGGCCTTTGCAGTAGATCCGGCAACATGGATATTCGTGCGCAACTCATCCGGCTTCCTGATCCACTGAAATGCAGCATATTTACCACGGTACCTTAAAGGTTCCCCATTCATGAGAAATATTCGCGTACTGCCTTTTTCAGATTCTGAGACATATTCCTCAGCAACCACGTAATCATCACGGGTAATCGCTTCAATCATTTGATTCAGGTTGGCACGGTTATCTGGAGTAACTAGAAATACGGATTGGTTACCTGTTCCCTGCATGCCTTTAAGTACCGCTGTACCCCCCATATCCTTGACAAAGTCTTTAACTTCATCTCTTGATTGAGTGATAATCGCCTTCGGCCGCACAGATTCCGGTAATTGGTGGATATACATTTTATCCATTGCCTCGGCCAAACCATCGGGGTCATTCAGAACAATCAACCCGCTGCGCTGCGCAACGCGGCCGAAGATAATACCTGCCGTTTTTGCCCAGGCTCGATAACCGCTTTCTTCAGCAGGATCGCTGCGCAACATCAGCACATCAAGCTCATCGAGGATAATACGTTCCGGTATCGTCTTTTCGTTCTGCAATGCAGCGAGAAATGTGTTTGGTGAACGAAATCGTTTTGACACAGCCGGGTAGGCCATCGCACTAATTGTTTCGTCTGCCTCATAGGTAAGATCGGATGCACTGATCAACCATACCTGGTGATCCCGCTTAACCGCCTCCATCGCCAGGCGAACCGTGGTATAGGCAGGTTTTTCAGTTGCTATATCGTTAATCAAAAAAGCAATCTTCATCATTACCTCTCGCTAACCAGTTCAGTTAATCTTAGTCCAGACCTGACCTTTTCCACTCGCTCCAAAGCTTCTGGCATATCCAGGTAGGTTGGTCGTAATGGTGATGGCCCGAGCACACGCCGCATTTGTAGTTCCTGGATAATCGGTACATGCCTCAGGGCAAATTTTCCTGAATACAGTGGATCCAGTGTACCCCCATTTTGCAGATGGGCAATTAATTGAATGAGCCCTCGAAGGTAAACAGCATCTTTAGTCAGGCCTCCACCACGGAACACACGTAATGCAATAAGATAGGCTGTACGCTTTGTGAAACCGCAGGTACTGTCAAGCTCTCTAAACACCTCTATGAAAGATGCGCCATCTATCATCATTTTGACGGCTACCACGCGTGCAGCGAGTAGTCGTAATCTTTGCAGGTTGAGGCCACCCACCAGGTATTCTGCAAATACTGCCAGACCCTCTTGAAGCTCTTCATAACCGGGTAACCCGGCAGAAAGCTGCCGAAATGGCTGCGCCAATCCATTGATATAGGTAACTATGTGAGTACCCACTTCATGAGCGATTGCTGCTGGCACTCGGTATGGCGGTATCTTGACGTTACTACCGATGAGTAGATTGCCGCGTGATACCATCAAACCAATTATATCCTTGCGAACACGTACTCGGCTTTTAATATCCGGATATGTCAGTTTTAGATAATCAATCTCTTCATTTGCGCGAGCTGCAAAAGACTGCGCATCGACAGATCCAGTTTGTCTTTCCTCCCGCTCCCTGGAATGGGGAAGATCAAGAATCTCCCGTGCAGTAGACAGCAATTCATCGTCAATGGAACCATAGAGCTGTAAGCTGCTATAAATAAATAATGGAGTGCCTCTTTCAGCCAGCAGCGAGATTTTATGGTCGAGATCCAGTTGCTGCTTACTGAAAAGATGCGCCAATGTTGGATCTTCGATCCGTTCAATGGGCGCACGGTATAACTCGCGTTTAAGCAGTGACGGGTCCATTGGTAAAGGCCGGTAAACAAACTCCGGCGTTTGTTCAAAGCGAGATTTTCGAAATCGTTTCCATGCCGCCTCGGCATTAGTAGGTGTTACCGATAACAGCAAGTCAAAGCTACTGCTGACACTGGCTAGTTTCTCATCCACAGCCCATACCGCCTTGACCATGGCACGAGGCCCAAGAGCATTATAGTGAGCCGGTCTATGAGTTGTATGCCGCTTGGTGAAATCGAAAAATCCTCGCTTATAAGCTTTGGCCAAACGCCTGCGCAGTGCTTTGTGAACCATGGGGAACAACTGACCACTCGACATATCACGATAGACTGGCCGCACTTCGATACCCATTACATGGCAACCCATCGCGGTAGCTCTGCTCGGGGTAATAAGAGAGGGGAACTGGCTTGGGCAAGATTTAACCGCATTAACGATCTCTACGTCTGCACTCTCAT
>JAPHTU010000339.1 GCA_026196145.1 Gammaproteobacteria bacterium | reverse complement strand
TCGATTTATCCACAGGCAGGGATTCACCCGTTAACAATGATTCATCGACACTGGTTCGCCCATCTACCACCATCCCGTCAGCCGGTATGTTTTCCCCCGGACGAACCAGCAGGTAGTCACCAATTGACAGATCTGCAACGGCAACAACCGACTCCTCATAATTTGCGGAGAGCCGTGTGGCAACTGTTGGCTGCAACCGGACCATGGCATCAGTGGCCTCGGATGTATGCCGCCGGGCAATAAGCTCAAAATATCGGGCGATTAGCAGGAAAAAGGTGAACATCACAACCGAATCAAAATATACCTCGCCCTGCTGGCTGAGGGTGGCCCAGACACTGGCTATGAAGGCAATGCTGATACCCAGTGATACCGGTACATCCATGCCGATCGTACGGCGCTTGAGGTCGGCCCATGCATTGTTAAAAAAAGGACTGGCTGCATAGGTAATAACCGGTACGGTAAACAATAATGATGCCCAGCGGAAAAATAGCTGGAAATCCTCCTCCATACCCCACCAGCTACCCGTGTACAGGGCCACCGCCAGTGTCATGACCTGCATACCAAGTACGCCGGCTACACCCATCCGGCGCAACAGGCTTTTTCTCTCACGTTCAATAATTTCCTGCTGCCGCTGCGGATCATAAGGATGCGCCAGGTAACCGATACGGCTTACTGCCTCAATGATCTCACTGAGCTTGATCTGGCTGTCATCCCACTTGATTCGGGCACGATGACTGGCATAGTTGATTTGCACATCCACTACCCCCTGCAGGGAGGACAGGTAGCGCTCGTTGAGCCAGATACAGGCGGCACAGGTGATGCCTTCCAGTATCAGTGATACTTCGCTAAGGTCTCCCGTATCATGTTTGACGAAACGATCCTGTACAGCGGGGATATCATAGGACTTGATCTGCTTGAGAAATTCCGGCACCAGCTGCTTACCGGTCGGAGCGGTTTCGGTACGATATTGATAATAACTCTCCATCCCCGTATCGACGATCGCCTGTGCAACGGCCTGACAACCCGCGCAGCACATTGCACGATCTTTATTGTTGATTTTTACCTTTAAGTCCAGACCCTCAGGTACCGGCAACCCGCAATGGAAACAGCTCTCAGACATCGGCTACGTTAACAACAGTATTATCAAGGCAACAGTCGCTGGCAGGGCCTGAACAAGCAGTATCTTGCGGCTCGCCGTAAATCCCCCAAACACACCAGCAATTACAATACAGATCAGAAAAAACAGCTTAATGGCGTATCCAGCATCACCCAGGCTCAATCCCCATATTAAACCGGCGGCCAGAAAACCATTATAAAGCCCCTGATTCATCGCCAACACCCTGGAACTCGTAGCGGCTTCCTGACTATGACCAAAGATTCGCAATCCAGGCGATTTATCCCAAAGGAACATCTCTAGTATAAGAAAATAGATATGCAGCAAGGCAACCAGCCCGATAATGATTTCAGCAAATAGGATCATATCGCTTCCGGACGAGTTTAATTACTTTATAGTTAATGATACTCGCCTGTGCGCTCGGGCTGACAGGCAGCGAGGAATCCCAAATTAAAGCAGGGGATGATCCTGTATCACTATCGCCTTATCGAACTGGGCAAGGTCGGTAAGCGCCGGTTCATTCAGGATTGTCAGGCGACGGTGTCGGACACTGACTAAACCTTCGTCAGTCAACTCACGCAAGGTCCGACTGACATGGACTGAAGTAAGGCCCAGGGCATCGGCCAGATCTTCCTGCGAAAGCGGGAAGGCAATACTATCTTCTTCGGTGCCTGGCATTAAATCGCCAATCGCCTTTACCCGGTGAAATAATTCCAGAAACAGGTATGCCAGTCGCTGCTTGGCAGACTTGCGGCCGACGCTCAGCATATGCTGCCGACAAAGTTTAATGGTATGTGAATGCATATCAATTAAACGATTACTCAGCTCAGGTAACTCTTTCAGTACCTTATTGAGCTCCTTGACCGGAAATGCACAAACCGTGATCTCGGTCAGCGCCTGCGCACTGTAATCTATCGGATGTCCGGATTTGGCCTGAAAACCGATAAAGTCGCCAGGCAGGGCAAACTGGTGAATCATACGTCCACCGTCCGGAGACGTCTGGTACTGCGCAACCCAACCAGAAAAAAGCGTATAAGCATATCTGGGCGGCTCGCCCTCTTCAAACAAACGCCGTTTGGGTTTAAGAATGAACTGTTCCTGGCGAATTGCCTGGGTCCATTCAAGGTTTTCCAGCTTCACTCCCTGAAACAAAGCAAGCTTGCGAACCACGCATTGCGCGCACTGGGTACTTTCACCTGGCTTGACAATAAAGTTATCGTAATTAATCGCCATATTTGAACCGTCTGAACCCCATGGTGCGCTGAGAAAAATGAATACACCAGATTCGATTACAGCCGGTAAAACCGCTCAAATCGACGCCTGTTGTAAATAACATAGATTAACCAATTCAAGTTCAAAAACAAGCGCTAATTAATATTCACCAAACCATGTTTAATACCAGTCATCAACTTCCATCAAACACTTCGGGAAGATGGTTGTACTTGATTTATATCAAGCTATATTAATTCCAATCAATTCAAGTATTTGCTAATATGCCGCCGCAACTGCACGCTCGCGCTATATACGTATTACAGCAGCTAATTATATTGCAATATTAATAAATCAGGCCAGGGGGAGTAATTATGGTTATCGGACACATTATTGGGCTACTTTCGAGTCCTACCGCAGAGTGGGAAAAAATCAGGGACGAATCATGTAGCACCTCGGCGTGCATTTTAAAACACGTCATTGTCATGGCGGCCATACCCGCCGTCTCCGGCTACATCGGCACCACACAGGTCGGCTGGTCTATTGGTGCCAGTGGCGTGCATTATTTAAGCAATGAAAGTGCGGGCATTATCGCAATCCTGACCTATCTCGCCATGATTGCCGGCGTTATCGGTATGGGCGCCATGATTCAATGGATGGCAGAAACCTATGGCAAGGCCCAGCCACTGGCACGCTGCGTAGTATTTGCCGCCTACGTCGCCACGCCACTTTTCCTGATAGGCCTGATGATGCTCTATCCCATATTGTGGTTGAACATGCTACTTGGCCTGCCTGCCGTAGCCTATAGCGTATTCCTGCTTTACAGCGGCACCCCCATCGTCATGGAAATGGAAAAGGAAAAGGGATTTCTGTTTGCCAGCTCCATTGTTGGTCTCGGGCTTGTCGCAATGGTTGCCATTCTTGCAACCACAGTCGTCCTCTGGGGCTATGGATTTGGCCCGCAGCTGACTAGCTAGTCATAGTCTTAAAAGAATTAATTATCCAAACTATATAACTGGAGTCACGTATGAGTGAACAAACACTTTATTTTGATAAGGTCGTGCGGCAATTTGCCGTGATGACGATCATTTGGGCGCTGGTCGGCATGTCCGTCGGTGTACTGATTGCTGCTCAGCTGGCCTGGCCTGCCTTGAACTTTGACCTGCCCTGGACAACCTTTAGTCGTTTACGCCCATTGCATACCAATGCGGTAATCTTTGCCTTTGGTGGGTCTGCACTGTTTGCGTCTGCCTATTATATTGTTCAGCGCACCTGTCATGTCCGGCTGTTTATGCCTGGATTGGCCACCTTCACCTTCTGGGGATGGCAAGCAATCATTGTTAGCGCAGCAATTTCCTTTCCGCTGGGTATTACCGCGTCCAAGGAATATGCCGAGCTCGAATGGCCGATTGATATCGCCATTGCCGTCGTCTGGGTCGCTTTTGCGATTGTTTTCTTTGGCACTATCGTCAAACGTAAGGTTGAACACATCTATGTCGCCAACTGGTTTCTGGGCAGCCTGATCATTGTTGTTGCCATGTTGCATATTGTGAATAGCATGGCATTGCCTATCGCCTTCTTTGGTGGCTCATGGTTCAAGTCCTATTCACTATTCGTCGGCGCACAGGATGCCATGGTGCAATGGTGGTACGGCCACAACGCAGTGGGCTTCTTCCTGACTGCAGGCTTTCTGGGCATGATGTACTACTTCATACCCAAGGTATCCGGCCGACCCGTATATTCCTATCGCCTTTCAGTTGTTCACTTCTGGGCGCTGGTGTTTACCTATATCTGGGCAGGTCCTCACCACCTGCACTACACCGCCCTGCCTGACTGGACCCAGTCACTGGGCATGGTCTTCTCCCTGATCCTGCTGGCGCCTTCATGGGGCGGCATGATCAACGGTATCATGACGTTGTCAGGTGCATGGGAAAAACTACGTACCGATCCGGTATTACGCTTCCTGGTTGTCTCTGTGTCTTTCTACGGTATGTCGACCTTTGAAGGGCCCATGATGGCCATCAAGACCGTGAACTCACTGTCACACTATACGGACTGGACCATTGGCCACGTACATGCCGGTGCACTGGGCTGGAACGGCCTGGTTACCTTCGGCGCCATGTACTACCTGATTCCAAAACTCTGGAATCGTGAACTGTACAGCGTAAAACTGGTTGAGGTGCATTTCTGGGTATCCACCATTGGTATCGTCCTGTATATCGCCTCCATGTGGGTTGCCGGCATCATGCAGGGCCTGATGTGGCGCGCTGTTAACGAGGATGGCACGCTGACTTACAGCTTCGTTGAATCATTACAGGCAATGTACCCGTTCTACATGGTTCGCTTTGCCGGCGGCGCTGTATTCGTACTCGGTATCGTTATCATGATGTACAACCTGTACAAAACCATCGCTGGTGCAAAGGCTGCTGAAGCTGCCATCCCTGCACCTGCAGCGGCTCATTAAGGAGATCATCAATGTCAAGCGCACATGATAAAATTGAAAAGAATGTTGGTCTTCTGATCGTTCTAACGCTGCTGGTTGCAGCCGTTGGCGGTCTGGTACAGATCGTTCCACTGGCATTTCAGGACTCCCTGACCGAGCCAGTAGAAGGTCTGGAGCCTTATGACGCCCTCGAGCTGTCAGGTCGTGATATCTATATCCGTGAAGGCTGTTATCTATGTCATTCGCAGATGATCCGACCTTTCCGCTGGGAGACCGAGCGTTATGGTCACTACTCGGTCGCTGGTGAGTTCGTCTATGACCGCCCATTCCAGTGGGGATCAAAGCGTACCGGTCCTGACCTGCATCGTGTTGGTGGTCGTTATTCGGATGACTGGCACCGTGCTCACCTGATTAATCCACGTGACGTGGTACCTGAATCCAATATGCCCGGTTTTCCCTGGCTTGAGGAAACAGAGGTGAATAAGTCTGACATCATCCCGAAAATGAGTGCACTACAGTTCCTTGGGCACCCATATTCCGATGATGACATCCAGAATGCCCCCACCAAGCTTGAGGGCAAGACTGAAATGGATGCTGTCATTGCCTACCTGCAAGACCTGGGCACCAGCGTCAAGACGCGTCGCTAGGGGGTGATATATGGACTCAATAACATTTCATACAATCTGGACCGTCTTCATGATGGCCTCATTTGTCGCCCTGATTATCTGGCTGATGAGCGGCAGACAGAAAAAAGAGTTTGATGATGCCTCCCGCATTCCACTGGGAGACGATTCTGACCTTGACGTAGCATCATCAAATGGGGGAAAACAACCATGAGTGATTTTAATAGTGATATCTGGAGCTGGTTTATCGGCATCGTCTCTGTAGCGGGCATACTGGCCTGTCTATGGTTGACGTGGTGGATGAGCGCCGGCGGGGCAAAAAAAGATGAAGATGCCCAAACCATGGGACACGTGTGGGACGAGGATCTTGCGGAACTGAATAACCCACTACCCGCGTGGTGGAAGAACATGTTCTACATTACCATCGTCTTTGGCCTGGTCTATCTGGTGCTGTACCCGGGGCTTGGTTCATTCAAAGGTATGCTTGGCTGGACCATGTACAACCAGCTTGAAGCCGAGGAACTGGCAGCAAAGGAAAAGTATGGCCCGATCTATGCCAAATATGCCTCGCAAAGCATTGAGTCACTGGGGTCGGATGAGGCCGCACTAAAGATTGGTGAGCGCCTGTACCTGACCTATTGCACGGCATGTCATGGTTCAGATGCCGGTGGTGTTACCGGTTTTCCTAACCTGCGTGATAGCGATTGGTTGTATGGCGGTTCTCCGGACCAAATCAAGACCAGCATCATGAATGGTCGTACTGGCGCTATGCCTGCCTGGGAAGCCCCATTGGGTGGAGAGCAAGGGGTACATGAGGTAACCCAATATGTACTTAGCCTGAGCAAGCGCCCCGGAGTCGACGAAAAGGCTGCCGAGGCAGGTCAAACCAAGTTCATGGCCTTTTGCGCGGCATGCCATATGCCAACGGGTACCGGTATGCAGGCAGTGGGCGCACCTAACCTGACGGATAACATCTGGTTATATGGTGGTCATCCCAAGCAGATTGCAGAAAGCATTGCCAAAGGACGTAATGGTCGTATGCCGGCACATGGTGAATTCCTCGGAGAGGAGAAGGTTCACTTACTTGCAGCGTATATTTATCGACTCTCACAATAAGTCGTAACATATTGGTACTATGAAGCAGCCCGTTTATACGGGCTGTTTTTTTTTAGGCGTATATTAGAGAACTTTAATCTACTATATAGACAACAATGACTAGAATCGTAAGATGTATTTTTGATAAGGGGGTATCAGGATGAAAGAAGACGACAACACAGCAGAGGACGACAACGATAGCGAGAGCAAATACGACATACCTCTTATACAGCGTATTTCATCCATCCTGTGGCCTTCATTTATCACGGCTGGAATTGCCAACAGTTTCTTCTTTACTTTTTTTGAACCCCAGGCACTGCTGTATGCGGCCGGTTATTCCGAAATGAGCAATATCGCTGTCTATTCCATCGGCTTTTTTATGTTCTGGCTGCTAACCAGTAGCTCCTGTGTCATGACCTCTTACTTCATGAAACCATGTTGTGATGTCAATTCATAATCAAAGGTAGTCTGACTCAATGCCCAAGCAAAATAGTCCAGCCTCTGACGAGGCGGTCGAAGCCTCGTTATACGCCAAACACGAAAAGATCTACCCTCGTGAGGTGCATGGCATATTTGCTACCCTGAGATGGCTGGCTGTTGCTGTATTGCTGGGTGGTTATTATCTCGCGGCATGGGTGAACTGGGATGGACGCCAGATTCTGCTGTTTGATTTGCCGGAAAGAAAATTCCATATCCTGTTCTGGACATTCTGGCCACAGGACTTTTTCTATCTTGCCGTCATGCTCATTATCGCGGCACTATCCTTGTTCTTTTTCACTGCGCTCGCCGGTCGCCTGTGGTGTGGCTATGCCTGCCCACAAACCGTGTGGACAGAAGTCTTCATGTGGTTTGAATACAAGATTGAGGGGGATCGGCCCAAGCAGATGAAACTGGACAAGATGCCGTGGAATGCCTACAAGATACGCACCAAGGCATTAAAACATATCATCTGGGCAATCTTTGGACTATGGACCGGATTTACCTTTGTCGGTTATTTCACACCCATCCGGGAGCTGTGGGACAGCGTCTGGTCCTTTAATACTGGCCCATGGGAGACCTTCTGGATTTTCTTCTATGGCTTCGCCACCTGGGGTAATGCCGGTTTCATGCGTGAACAGGTCTGCATGTATATGTGCCCCTATGCCCGTTTTCAATCTGCCATGTATGACAAAGACACGATGGTAGTGTCTTACGATGAAGCCCGGGGTGAGCCGCGTGGTTCAAGGAAACGCAGTGAGGATCCACTGGAAAAAGGCTTGGGGTCATGCATCGACTGTAATATATGTGTACAGGTCTGCCCTACCGGTATCGACATCCGGAATGGAGAACAATATCAATGCATAGGCTGTGCCGCCTGTATTGATGCCTGTGATGATGTTATGGATAAAATGGGCTATGAAAAAGGCCTGATACGCTATACCACCATGAATATCCTCGAAGGTAGCGAGTCGAGTATTTTAAGGCCAAGAATCATTATCTACGCCACATTCCTGTTAGTTTTGACTGCCAGCTTACTGGTTGCCATAGTCAACCGCGTACCACTGGAACTGGATGTCATTCGTGACCGCAACGAGCTCTATAGCGAAACCTATGACGGCATGATCGAAAATGTCTACACGCTGAAGCTGGTCAATAAGGATCAGACAGATCATGACTTCAGGATTACGGTCACAGGAATAGAAAACTTCACCATGACGGCCACCAAGGATATCGTACACGTCGCCAGCGGCGAGGTTGTTACCATGGCTGTCAGACTGAAGGCTGATCCGTTTTCATTGCCATCGCGCAGTGTGCCGATCGACTTCCATATGCAGGCTGTCGATGATGAAACCTTGAGTACTATTGAAGACGCCAAGTTTCTCGGCCCCTTCCGTAAATAGTGATGCAATCTGAAGACGACAAAAAGCCATGGTACCGGCAGCCACTTGTCTGGCTGGTCATTTCTTTCCCGGCCATCGCCGTCATATTTGGTATTTCCCTGCTAATCCTGTCTATCAGTATTGATGATGGTGTCGTTGTCGACGACTACTACAAAAAGGGAAAGGAAATCAATCGGGTACTAACACGGGACAAAAAAGCGGAAGAAATGGGTATTCGGGGTGTTTCGGTATATGCCGCCGAGAACAGACGTTTCAGTGTAACACTGGCATCCTCTAGCGGCGTCAGTATGGATGATATGGATATTCAGCTGACTTTATTGCACGCAACTCGTGGCGGCATGGACATCAGTGTACCTCTCGACTTGAGCAACGAACCAGGCCTGTACCAGGTCACTCTCAACACGGCGCTCGCACTGGGGCCCTGGCACGTGCAGATTGGCAATGAAGACTGGCGCGTTCACGGCCGAATTCATATACCGGACAGCTACACTTCCCCATTGTCTACCAGATAGCGCACCCGATTGACTTGAGTGCTCTATACTGAGAGGATTATCCCGATTCCTATCAGCCTTCGGGTAACTATAATCCTTCGGGTAACTATAATTAAACATATGAACTCCCTTCGTCTCACCTTTATCAGCCTGTGTGCCCTGCTCACCGCGGCCTGTGGTAGCAATCCATCCTCATCGGATCTCACCCACAATGCACTGGAGGCAAAGGATTCCGATACGCTCGCCTATAGCGCGTTGACTCAAAAGGAAACCGAGGAAACCCTAAAACGACTTCAGTCGATACGTCAAAAGCTCGGTACCGGGCATACTGGCGTATATACGGGGCCCGTGCGCCATGTATGGGACCGTATCCATGCAAAACCACTCATTCAGTATGAGGACAACCTGCGCATAGAAAAGCAGGCAACCGTGCTACTTCGTGACCGGGACTATCTACACCGTGTCAGCCTCAGATCAGAGCCCTATATTTACTTTATTCTTGAGGAGATCGACCGGCGCAACCTGCCCAGGGAACTCGCTTTACTACCCGTTATTGAGAGCGCCTATCGCCCAATGGCATATTCCCGATCAAGGGCCGCAGGGCTCTGGCAATTTATTCCTTCTACCAGCCGCTTTCTCGGTATGAAGACCAGTTGGTGGTATGACGCCAGACGTGACGTCATCACCTCGACTAATTATGCGCTGGATTATTTGCAGACCATTAATAAAAAGTTTGATGGTGACTGGTTACTAACACTGGCTGCCTATAATGCAGGGCATGGAAGAATTAGTCGGGCTATCGCGCATAATAAAAAACGTGGCAAACCTGTCGACTACTGGAGTCTGAAATTACCGAGGGAAACGATGAACTATGTTCCCCGTTTCCTGGCCGCCAGCCGTATCTTCACCCGGCCTGATGACTATCAGGTCAAACTGCATCCTGTACAAAATAGACCACACTTTGCGATTACCAATATCGAGAGCCAGCTTGACCTGAAACTGGCAGCTGAAATGGCTGGCATGACGCCAAAGAATTTAAAAATCTATAACCCGGGATTCCTACGCTGGGCGACTGACCCCAAAGGCCCACATCGACTGGTATTACCTCTCAATAAACTACCTAAATTCAGTGCCGAATTCGCACAGCTTGATCCCGGCAAGCGTCTTCGATGGGTGGAACACAGGGTAAAGAAGGGTGAAACACTGAACGGCATTGCCATAAAACACGGCATCAGGGTCAGCGCACTAAAATCAAGCAACAACATCAAGGGATCTTTAATCCGTATTGGCCAGGTGTTACAGGTGCCAGTGGGTAACGCCTCATCCGTTAAAAAGAGGACTATCCGCACCAAGCAGCCTAATCAACCCGGTTATACCTACTATGTCGTAAAGTCCGGCGACACCCTGTGGCATATCGCCAGACTTCATCAGGTCTCTACAAAGTCACTACTGGCACTGAATAACCTGAGAAAAAGCGCCGTACTGCAACCCGGCCAGCGCCTGAAAATACGTAAGACAACAACAGCCCAGGTTGCTCTAAGCTCCTAGCACTTAAGGCTTGTACTGCTCTGCGGCCGCCGCTATGCCACCGCTGATACCAAGTACGGTCTCCAGCGCTGATAAACAGAGAATTACATTACGCTGACTGCAGGCTGCCCCCATCAGGCCAATACGCCAGATCTTGCCCGCCATTTCACCCAGACCAGCGCCAATCTCCAGTCCAAACTCCCGCAATAAACGCGCCCGGACCGCAGCATCATCAACACCATCGGGTATGGCGACTGCATTCAACTGAGGCAGCCTGTCGGCCTCATCCACAATGAAACAGATACCCATCGCCTCAAGACCTGCCCGTAATGCCTGATGATGTCTTGCATGGCGCTGCCATGCATTTTCGAGCCCCTCATCCTGCAGCATCACCAGCGCCTCATGCAATGCATACAGGGCATTAACCGGTGCCGTATGGTGATAGGAGCGCTTGGCATTTTCGCCCCAGTATCCCATTACCAGGTTGAGATCCAGAAACCAGCTTTGTACTGGGGTTTTTCTGGATTTAATGGTTTCAAGCGCTGCCTCACTAAAGCTGACCGGAGACAGGCCGGGCGTACAGGAAAGGCATTTTTGCGTGCCTGAATAAATGGCATCAATGCCCCAGTCGTCTACCCTAAGTTCTACACCCCCCAATGATGTCACGGAATCGACGATAGTCAGACAATTGTGCTGGTGTGCAATTTCACATAATGTTTTGGCATCGGACAGTGCGCCGGTTGAGGTTTCTGCATGCACAAAGGCCACGATTTTAGCATTCGGGTTAGCCTTGAGCGCATCCTCCAGTTTTTGCGGGGCTATCGCCTTGCCCCAGGCGTCATCCACCATAATAGCCTTGCCGCCACTCCTGGTAACATTCTCCAGCATACGGCTGCCGAATACGCCATTGCGACAGACAATGACCTCATCGCCCGGCTCCACCAGATTAACAAAGCAGGTTTCCATACCGGCAGAGCCTGGTGCTGAAACCGGCATTGTCAGCACATTGTTTGTCTGAAAGGCATACTGGAGCATGGTTTTCACCTCGTCCATCATGCGGATGAACTCGGGATCAAGATGCCCAATGGTCGGTCTTGACATGGCCTCAAGAATTCTTGGATGAACATCTGATGGCCCAGGTCCCATCAGAACACGGACTGGCGGATTAAATGAATGCGTCATGGCTCTCTTGATTCAATAATATTAGACAGCGCGGGATTATAGAGATGGCTCAGCCCCCTGTCACTGTCAGCCCCCCATATTGGATAATTCCGACATACAAACCACGCTATAATCCCGCCATGCGAAGTCGCCTAATTCCAATTTTCCTGCTGATAGTAGTGGCACTTTCAGGCTGCTCTGCCGACAAGTCTCGTATCGAGCGCATTAAAGATGAAGGAACACTGGTCGTGGTCACCCGCAATAATCCAACCACCTACTATGAAGGCCCCTCTGGCCCGACCGGTCTTGAATATGACCTGGCAACACTGTTCGCCAAACACCTTGGGGTAGAGTTGAAACTGGTCGTCGAGGAAAATTACTCGAAAATATATTCCTTGCTGCAGAACGGCAAGACTGACATTGCTGCAGCCAGCCTGACCATAACAGACTCACGAAAAAAGCATCTGCAGTTTAGTCCACCATACATGGAGGTGACCCAACAAGTTGCCTATCGAATGCGTAACAATGCCAAAAGACCACGCAAGATCGAAGATTTAATCGGCAAGGATATTGAAGTCACCGCAAATTCATCCCATGCTGAAACGCTTGTGACGCTGTCAAAAGACCATCCTGATTTAAGCTGGCAAGAAAACCAGGAGCTTGATAGCGATGAGCTATTACAGCTGGTGTGGTCACAATTCATCGACTATACGATAGCCGATTCTACAGAGATTAAACTAAAACAAAGATTCTATCCGGAACTGGCTGTCGCCTTCGATATCGGAAAACCTGAGGCCCTGGCATGGGCCATGCACAAGGATATAGATGACTCTCTATATAACGAGACAGTTACGTTTTTTTCCGAGATCAAAGAAAACGGTATCCTCAAGCAATTACTCAACAAGTATTACGGTCACGTAAGAAAATTTAACTATGTCGGCACGCAGAACTTTCTCAGGGATATCACTAACAAGCTCCCTGAATATATTGATATTTTCAAACTATCTGCTCATGCACAGCATCTGGACTGGCGACTGCTGGCCTCGGTCGGTTACCAGGAGTCCCATTGGGACCCGGATGCTGTATCTCCAACCGGTGTTCGGGGCATCATGATGCTAACCAGCAACACGGCAAAATTTGTTGGTATATCCAACCGGCGTGACACGATCCAGAGTATAGAGGGTGGTGCAAAATACCTGCGTTATATGATCGATAAAATACCCAATCATATTGAAGAGCCTGATCGCACATGGATGGCACTGGCCGCCTATAATGTCGGCTATGGACATCTCGAAGATGCCAGAAAAATCACCCAGAAGCGCGGAGGTAATCCGGACAAATGGGTTGATGTAAAGGAAAGCCTGCCACTGCTCAGTAAAAAGAAATGGTACTCAAAAACCAAACATGGTTATGCTCGTGGCCAGGAACCTGTCGGTTATGTCTCGAATATCAGAAACTACTATGAACTACTCGTATGGCATGATGAACTCAACGCCTACAAGGAAGAAAAACCACCGGTACCAATATCAATTGGTTCTCCATCCCTGTAACTCGTTGTTATTCCTCCAGCAATTCGGCCTCAAGCGATAAAAATACCTGGTAGGCATTAATACGATTCGCTGCATCAAAGGCCGGCAGATTTTCAAATTCTGACCAGTCTGCTTCCGGATAGGCCTCATCAAAGCTAGTCATTTCCTCAACTGCATTCGCCATCTGCTCACGTAAAGCCTGAAGATAACGGCGCATGAGCGCCACTACCTCGTTTGGCTTTTTCGCCATCGCACCATGACCCGGTATCAGTGCACTCATCTGCTGTGCCTCCATTCGGGTCAAAATAGCCAGCCACTCTCGGGTATTGGCATCTCCCACAAACGGCACCCGGCCCTCGAATATAATATCCCCTGATACCAGCACTGCATCCGGCTCGACATAGACGCTAAGATCACCATCCGAGTGCGCTGTGCCCAGATAGGACAGGGTCAAATTTACGCCACCAATATCCAGCTGCTCACTTGAGTCCAGCATACGATCAGGAGCCACCAGGCGTGTATTTTCATTTACCCAGGGATCAAGAGAAAACCGACGTTCCTCCAAGCGTTCCAGCGCATTAGGAGAATCCAGATATTTGTCAGCCCCCACCGGTGCGAGTATCTCTGCTCCCTGTTCCTGAAAAACCTGTGCACCATAGATATGATCAGCATGATAGTGGGTAAGGATAAGCTTGAGGAATGGCTTGTCGGAAATTTCTCTTATCTTTCTGATCAATAGTTGCGCAAGCGATGGAGACCCCAGTGCATCTACAACCACAATCCCCTGCTCACCGATAATTACCGAGGCATTTGAAATAAAACCCTCGTTATCTGTCGCAATTCCCGCCTGCCCCTGTACAAACCAGACATGTTCGGAAACCTGTTGTAACTGCATATCAACCGATGCCTCCGGGTAAACCGGCACTCCTGACTTGTCTTCAGATTTCGCCAGCACTTCCTGGCTGGTTGTCTCTTCAACAGCAGGCTGTTTGTTGGTATCGGCTGTAACTGGCACAGGCTGATCGCAACCAGCCAGCAATACTATGGTTAATAAAGACAAATACGTATTTAATCTCATTTTTTATCTCGCCGCTTGTGCCTGAAAAAGGCAGATAGCAATTCACCACATTCATCAGCCATGATGCCCGCCGTCACTTCAATTTCATGATTAACCGTCTTCTGTCTCAGTAAGTGCAGATGACTGTCAATAATACCTGTTTTGGGGTCCGCCGCGCCGTAAACCAGCCGTTTTACCCGCGCATGTACCATCGCACCGGCGCACATCATACATGGCTCCAGCGTCACATAAAGTGAAGCCCCGGGAATCCTGTAGTTATCAAGGTGTCTGGATGCATCGCGTAACGCAACAATTTCGGCATGTGCAGTCGGGTCCTGATGAGTGATCGGCTGGTTATACCCCTGGCCGATGATTTCCTCGTTATAGACAACGATGGCCCCCACCGGCACTTCGTCTGCAATCTGCGCCTGCCTGGCCAGGTCCAGTGCGTATTGCATCCATTCTTCATCGCTACGCATGGATATCGTCATACACTAAATAACTGAAGGCAATATTTCCGGTACAACACGGGCGCAACAAATAACCGGTTAAATAACTATTCCCACTCAATAGCAACAACACTATATCTTGTTGAATTCATTGGTAATTTTATGGTTTTATAATTATTTTGTAACTTTTTCATTACTTTCCCGAATACTGCTATCTCTTAATTTATTAACATATAACTATACCATTTTCATCTGTTTCATACTTTGAAGCGGTATTACTCAATTATTCGCGCTATTTTCTAGTCGGTTTAGTCATTACGGACTAAGACGCATTCATATTGTTCTCTAGCGATCTCAAGAAAATTACTGCATTTTTGGAATGTTGAAGACGCGAATAAAGAAAACAATAGAATTCAGATATGACAAATAATAATTAGTTTAATCTCTTTCCGTATATATTAATTGTTCTCTGACATTTGAAATACGCTGCATTGCTAATTTTTATTGTTGCCTCTTTGTCACTTCCTATGCCCGGAACAATAGTGTCAAATATAGCTGTGGCGAAAATATTGAAGTCTCCATCTTTGGATTCATCACATGACTTACGTGAAAATGCAATTCTTGCTTTAGTTACTTTGAAGTTAGATTGATTGCTTTCTATTTTAATCGTTATTTTCTCGCCTCCTCTTTTTATCCAACTAATATCAATTTTGGTAAATTCTTTGTAATCTTCTATTTCACTATAAAGCGAGGCAGTCAGGTTGACCGACTTGTTACATGTCTTGTTACATGTCTTGTTACATG
>JAPHTU010000272.1 GCA_026196145.1 Gammaproteobacteria bacterium | reverse complement strand
TGTGCTGCAACAGATTGTCGATAGTCGGGTGCATCACTTCCACCAACGGATCCGGCCACAGGCCGAATAGCAGCACAGTAAAGGCCAAAGAGCCTAATACGACAAATTCACGTTTATCCAGGTCCTGCATCTCCGCCACCTTCTCATTGGTGATTTCACCAAAGATAACGCGCTTGACCAGCCACAGGCTGTACGCCGCACCCAGAACAAGGGTAGTAGCTGCCAGGAAGGCAATCCAGAAGCTGGATTTGATACTGGCCAGTATCACCATGAATTCACCAACAAACCCTGACGTACCAGGAAGGCCGGAATTTGCCAATGCAAACAGCACCATAAAGCTGGCAAAGATCGGCATGGAAATGACAACGCCACCGTAATCCTGTATCTGACGACTATGCAGACGGTCATACATCACACCAATGCAGAGGAACAGTGCAGCCGAGATAAAACCGTGTGAGATCATCTGTACCATGCCACCTTCAACCGCCAGTGCGGCACCTGACAGATCGTTACCATTGCCAAAATAGATGCTAAAAGGCAGGAAGAAGCCAAGAGTGACAAAACCCATATGGGCAATCGACGAATAGGCAATCAGTTTCTTCATATCTGCCTGCACCATGGCAACCAGGCCAATATAGACGACTGCGATCAGGGACATGGCGATAATCAGCCAGTCTAGAGAGGCGCTGGCATCCGGTGCAATCGGCAAACTGAAACGCAGGAATCCATAACCGCCAATCTTCAGCATAATTGCAGCCAGGATTACCGAGCCACCCGTGGGGGCCTCAACGTGTGCATCTGGAAGCCAGGTGTGTACCGGCCACATCGGCACCTTGACGGCGAATGCCAGCAGGAAAGCCATAAAGATGAACTTCTGCTCGGTCATACTGAGTTTCAGGTTATGGAAATCAAGTACCGCAAAGCTGCCAGTCGTTGACTGGTAATGCATATAGATCAATGCCACCAGCATGAGGACGGAACCCAGAAATGTATACAGGAAGAACTTGATCGTGGCATAGATACGATTAGGACCGCCCCATACACCAATAATCAGGAACATGGGAATCAGCATGGCTTCCCAGAATACGTAAAACAGCATGGAATCCAGGGCACTGAATACACCGATCATCAAACCTTCCATAATAAGGAACGCTGCCATGTATTGCGAAGCCCGGACATTGATCACCTTCCAGCCAGCAATCACAACCAGTGGCGTAATGAATGCAGTCAGAACGATCAACGGCATGGAAATCCCGTCTACACCCATGTGGTAAAAAATATTAAATGCCTCTATCCAGACCACGCGTTCTTCAAACTGCATGGCAGCTGTCGTTGTATTGAATCCGGTATAGAGCGGAATACACAACAGCAATGTGGCCATCGAGAAGGCAAAGGCAATTCGTTTGGCACCAGTGGATTCACGATCCCCTGATGTCAATGTAATCAGACCGCCCACAATTGGCAGCCAGACTAAAAGGCTCAGTAATGGTTGGTCATTAAACATTGACTAAAAGTTTCCGTATATGGCGAAAGCAAATACCAGGACCACCATCCCGATGATCATGGCAAACGCGTAGTGATATAAATAACCTGTTTGCAAGGTACGCACGACAGAGGAAAACCAGCCAACGACACGCGCCGAACCGTTCACGACAAAACCATCGATAACCATCACATCACCAAGTTTCCAGAACAATTGTCCGATCGCACGTCCTGCCCCGGCAAACACGTTCAGATACAGATGGTCCATATAATATTTTTGATCCAGCACTTTATGAATGACCGCAAAGCGGGTTTGCAGGTCCGCGGCAATCTGTGGCTTTTTCATATAAATGAACCATGCCGTACCCAGGCCGGCCATCGCCAGATAGAACGCCGCACCCTGGAACGCATGTGCAAAGAAACTCCAGGTGCCGTGAATATGCGTACCCACTTCAGCCAAACCATTATGGCTGCCCATGACCGCAATGGAGCGACTGAAGAAGTCGCCAAACAGGATATCTTCGAACAAGTAGCCGCTCAAGACTGATGGAATTGCCAACATAATTAACGGGAATGTCACTACCCACGGTGTTTCGTGCAAATGAGAACGTGTATGTTCATCCATACGCTCTTCTGTATGGAATACCAGGAAGAACATACGGAAGCTGTATAGCGCGGTAACAAATACACCCATCAGCAAGGCGACATAGGCGATGCCGGCTGCCCCCAGGTGAGAGTGGTGCACTGCTTCAATAATTGAATCCTTGGAGAAAAAGCCTGCCAGCCCGGGAAAGCCGATAAGTGCCAACGAACCAATTAACGAGGTCCAGTAGGTAATTGGCATGTATTTTTTCAAGCCACCCATCTTGCGGATGTCCTGCTCGTGGTGCATCGCGATAATCACGGAGCCAGCAGCCAGGAACAGCAATGCCTTGAAGAATGCATGTGTCATCAAATGAAAGATGGCGGCGCCATAGGCCGAAGCACCCAGTGCAACTGTCATATAGCCCAGCTGCGAGAGGGTTGAATAGGCCACGACCCGCTTGATATCGTTTTGAATCAGGCCCAGGAATCCCATAAACAAGGCGGTAATCGAGCCGATGACCAGAATAAAGTTCAGTGCAGTCTCGGATAGTTCATATAACGGTGACATCCGTGCCACCATAAAGATACCTGCCGTGACCATGGTCGCAGCATGAATCAGGGCCGAGATCGGTGTCGGGCCTTCCATGGAGTCCGGCAGCCAGACATGCAACGGAAATTGTGCCGATTTACCCATGGC
Source organism: Gammaproteobacteria bacterium (assembly GCA_026196145.1). Taxonomy (GTDB): domain Bacteria; phylum Pseudomonadota; class Gammaproteobacteria; order JAJDYQ01; family JAJDYQ01; genus JAJDYQ01. Next base: position 988 of record JAPHTU010000272.1, on the reverse strand, counting down.
GCCAATAAACAGCAGTATGCAGATGACCGTCATCACTGACCATTCGCTTCCCGGAATAATCGTCATGGTTTGAGCAGCAATGCCCTCACCCTTGTGGAATACCTCGTAGTAATCCAGGCTACCCGCATAAGCCAGTACCACACCAATACCTAGCAGGAAACCAAAGTCACCGACACGATTCACCAGGAAAGCTTTCATATTTGCCAGTATTGCGCTTTCGCGGTTATGCCAGAAACCGATCAGCAGATAGGAAACAACACCGACAGCCTCCCAGCCGAAGAACAGTTGCATGAAGTTGTTGGACATGACCAGCATCAGCATGGAAAAGGTAAACAGGGCTATGTAACTAAAGAAACGCTGGTAACCCGGGTCATCGCTCATATATCCGATCGTATAGATATGCACCATCAGTGAGACAAATGTCACCACGCCCATCATGAGTGCAGTCAACTCATCAACCAGGAATCCAACCTGAAAGTTAATACCATCGCTTACCAGCCAGGTATAGACGGCATCGTTATAGACCGGTGCGCCATCAAAAATGATGTGTTTGATAACAATGAGCGACAGTACGAAGGAACCCAGCACACCGAGGATCGTCACCCAGTGCGCGCCGGCACGACCAATCTGCCGGCCAAAGATACCCGCTACGATAGCGCCAAACAGGGGGAGTAACGGGATAGCGAGATAAATCTTTTCCATGACTAGCCCTTCATCGCATCGAGGTTTTCGACATTAATGGTGCGTTTGTTTCTAAACAACACCACGAGAATCGCCAGACCGATAGCGGCCTCTGCCGCTGCAACCGTAAGAATGAAAAATACAAATACCTGGCCCGCCGTATCCCCGAGAAAATGAGAGAAGGCGATAAAATTCATATTGGCTGATAATAACAACAGCTCCAGCGACATCAGCAGCACGATGACGTTCTTTCTGTTAAGAAAGATACCGGCAATACTGAGCGTAAACAAAATTGCGCCGAGAAGCA
>JAPHTU010000177.1 GCA_026196145.1 Gammaproteobacteria bacterium | reverse complement strand
TGCACCACCACCCCCTGTATTCAGCGTGGCGCTCTCTCTTGAGATCAAGGCGCCATCAGGTAAGACTGCCCCGGGTGGGCCTAGCGCCGTTCCTGGCGCACGTAATTCAGTTACCAGTTCCTGCCCGGTCACGGCATCATGATAGCTCAGGTCAACCGTTGGATTTGGATCATAGTTGTAAAAGTAGTTCACCGACCAGTTAAGACCAGATTCCGTTGTGTCTTTATAACGCACACCAAAGTTGCCCTCATCGTCATCAGGATAATCCCGCTTATAAGTCGTGATCATCGATCCATGTGTGAAAGCAGCAGCACCTGAGCCACCAGCAAAGTTAGGGTTATTATTTCCCGCAAAGGTGTTAAAGGTCGCAAACGTTGCATTTGACATGTATTCAAATGCCGCCGTAGGATTTGCTGAATTCCAACTAGTTGTCGTTGATGACGGCGCAGCACCAATTTGGGCGGCCGCTAATTCATTACCTAATTCACCATTCTGGGGCATAAGGTTTGTAACGGAATCATTCGCCGTAGAGTCCGGAGCCCCTGTCAAACCCACAAAGCCAAGCTGGGCCATTGCATTCAATATAGTAAAACCGTTACTGGCAGTACCCGCAGTAAGGACATTCAGATCATTAACTGAATCGGTAGTTGAATCAATCGGCGTGAATGTTGGGGCAAAAAAGCCGCCACCTGCCGTCCACTGCTGTTCCGCAAACCCGCTAACCGTGATGCCAGTAAAAGGCGCCAGACCAAACGTAGATGCGCCACCAAAACCACCGAAATCTTCTGCTAAGGTGAATGTTTCAGCCACTTGCGCCAATGCAGGGCCAACATTCAGGAAGCCATTGACTCCACCAGTGATCGTATCAACACCCTGTACCGTGTATGGGTGACCTTTGTCACCGTCTTTATCCAGACCAGGAATCTTGTTTTCTTCATGTTCTGAGATAATAAACTGCAGGCTACCGGTTTCTCCAATCTGCGTATCTACATTCACCATCCAGATTGGAATACGAGAGTCTTCCATAGTGTTCTGGCTAAATTCACGATAATCCGTCGGGTTAACGATATCCAGCAACTTGATACCATCAGCAGTACCCCAGACCACCTGCTGCTTACCCAGTCGAATGTCGGTGGTGTCGCCCCATTTGGTATCGATGTACGCCTCTTTCAGCCAGTCATGCTGGGTATAAAGTTGATGCCCCTGATATTCTTTTTCAACACCCTCTGAGTCATAGATCATGTTCAGATCCAGGTGCCAGGAAGACTCTTCCCCTAACTCACCGTTGACGAAGATTCGGGCAGAGTTCTCAAACTTTAGCGTATCACCGTGATGACTCTTATCATCAAGCTGACTTCTTTCTTCACCGATCAGCTGGTTGTCCTGAATGTAGAATGCAGATTCATTCTTCAGATGGCCACTAATCTCAATCTCAGCGTTGGCTGCGCCAACACCCAGCGCCATCGCCACTGCCATGGTTAGGTTTAATTTTCTCGCTTTTAGCATGCTTGCTCCCCTGTCCCGATCCGGGTTATCAGTCAGTATTTTAAAAGTTGGTCAATATTATTGTTATTAGGATTAACGTTTGATCTTGCGTAATGTCTTCTCGGACCAGTAATTGGCGTCCAGATCAGCATCTTTAACAGAAACGCCTTCAGGAATCACTGCCCAGGTCTCATGTCCGGTGTCCAGAGTTGTGCCGTACCAGTACTCCCAGTACTGGTTACGCTTGTCCGCGTCGCCAAAGCTACCCCAGGCGCGGTCGATAACCTTGACCTTGGTACCATCCTTGAAATACTCGGTGCGATGATCGGCAAAGGTCTCGGCATCCACGTAACTTACGCGATAGTCATACCACCAGTTCTGGAACTTGGTGGTACTTTTCAGCTTGTAGACTTCGCGGTCCTTGATGCACTTGGGTCCGCGCAGCTTACTGGTGTATTTAGTCTTTTTTACGTCCTTAATAGTACCCAGACAATCATTAAAGGTCTCTTTACCCAGCAGCTCGTGTGTCTCATGGTATGGCTTACGTAGCGTGACATCGCCAAAGGTAAAATCCGAACCACCCCATGAATCATCATGTGCGGGTTCAGCAAAGCGACGAATTTTACGCAGTGCCGGTAACCAGATGGCATATGCCTGGCTCTTGGCGTCGTCGACATAGTCAGTTACCAGCATGCCCGTGCCCTTTAACTTGCCGGAATGGAACAGGGCCATGTCGCGCGCATTGATGATGCCATCGCTGTAATCGTTGTTCAGGTAGCGCGTCAGGGTAATGACCTTGGAATCAGAACCCTTGGTTTTATTCAACAGAACGGTAACTTTACGACCCTTCTTCTGAATGGAGTAGTTTTTGTTGGCATAGAAATGGTTAACAAAATAAACCTGGTCCGCCACTTGATCCGCTGTCAGGTCTCCTGTTGTGGGGTAAGGCAGGTCTTTGGGTACACCTGCCAAGGCAGAACCAGCCAACATCAGTGTGGATAGACCAACCCCAATTGCGCCGTGAAATAACGACATAAACATGCTCCTCTAAAATCTTGTTAATTGTTGATTTTCAGGCAGTTAGCCTGACTTTCTAAATTATTATTGCGGAATGTATACCCATATGGGGGTAATTTCCACTATTATTTTGCTAAATCTCGCATTTTCCACATCATTCTTGCGGACGAGAAATTAACACAGTTTCATACCTTGATCTACATCAAGATGTGTTTTTTTGTATAAATCAGCTAGTTTTATCGTTAGCGAACCAGAGAAACATGGCAAAAAAAAACCACGTCAATGCTTGACGTGGTTTTTTTATACCCGGTGATATTTGATATCAGATATACATTGTAATATCTGCATCTCCAGCAAATTCAAAAAAGGTTGCTGCGCCACCAAATTCCAGGTCGTCAATGAAGTCGGCCGGGTTCATATCAAATAAATCGACCGTCATCTGACAGGCAACCATTTTGACTTCAGCTTCTGCTGAAAGCTCGCGTAGTTCCTCGAGACTGGCTACACCCTTGTCTTTCATCTTTTTCTTCATCATGCTGGTCATCATGCTTTCCATGCCTGGCAAAGCCTGGAATGCGACCGGGAACCACTTGTCCATTGCCATTGGCATGGGCATACCGGGATTACCCAGAGAGCTGACCTTCAAGTTCAGGTCTTTCTTGACCAGTTGCAGACCATAAAAGGTAAAGAAAATCTGTACTTCGTAACCCAGTGCGGCAGCCGTAGACGCCAGGATAAATGGCGGGTAGGCCCAGTCAAGCGTGCCCTTGGTTGCGATAATTGCTAGTTTCTTTTCTTCCATAGGAGACTCCCTCTCTATTGGAGACCGGAATTAGGCCTTTTTCATCATGAATACGAACTTTCCGTCTTCTTCACCAGACTCCATCAATTCGTTGCCGGTTTGCTTGGCAAATGCTTCAAAATCCTTAACAGAACCCGGATCAGTAGCGATAATACGTAAGACCTGACCGCTTTCCAGACCAGCAATCGCCTTTTTGGCTCGTAGTATCGGTAGTGGACAGTTCAAACCGCTTGCGTCTAGTTCCTGGTCAAAATCAGCCATGGTAGTACCCCTTAGTTTCTCAAATTGAAATAAACCGACCACCCGTACCTAGCGGGTGGATGAAAGATGCGCATTCTATAGAGCATATTGCCCACAACGCAACCTGAAAACTGTAAATTCTGCTAACGTCAATAATTCCTAAACCGCCTCACTCAGCATGTAATCGCCACGAACCACCTCATAGCCATTACGTGCCCAGTCCATAATGCCTCCACGCAGGTTAATGGCATTGTCGATACCCTGTTGCTTCAGGAAGTAACAAACCTGTGCAGATCGGGCGCCGGTACGGCAATAAAAAACGATTGGCTTATCTTTTTCCAGCTCTTGCATCTTGAGCGGGACGACATGCATAACCATATGTTCGGCATTAGCCAACGCACCTTGCATCACCTCAGCGGCAGAACGAACATCAACAAGGCGTGGTGGTTCGTCACCCTGCATCATCTCAGCCAGCTCCTGCGATGAAATTTCATTAATTAACATAGATTATGATCCGATTTGGTCTTGCTAAACAGCCGGGTATATTAGCATAATGGCATATACGAAGTAAAGGTAGCATGGCATGTCACTGGCTTTTGAGCTCACGCTTATCCTGCCTGTCTATTACATTAGGGCAATGGGAACCGGGCCACGTTTCACTAGAATAGCGCCCAATTTATTTATCGGAACGAATAACTATGTCAGACACAAAAGCAGCAATCGAAAGCACCCTGAGCGGCATTATTGATCCCCACCTGGATCGAGACCTGGTCAAAAGCAAGGCCGTCAAGGACATCAGCCTGGAT
>JAPHTU010000172.1 GCA_026196145.1 Gammaproteobacteria bacterium | reverse complement strand
TCCGGGATATTGGTTACGCCCTGTTGTTCCAGTGCGGTGATCGCCGTGGCCAGTATCTTGAGCGTGTCGCGTGGTGGCATCTTGATCCAGCGGTTGATGGCAAGCAGACCGCCGGGTTCCAGGTGTTGCAGGTACTGTTTTAATGTCTCGACGGTGTAGAGGTAGTCTTCACTCAGTGCCAGCAAGCCGGTCGATGAGGCATTAAAGCTGTCTATCAACGGCAGCTGTATCAGGTCATACTTTTTATTATTGCGGTGTAAAAATCCACGTCCTTCGGCATTGATGACCGTTACCCTTTTGCTGTGATAAAGGTTGCCTGAGTAGTCACGGTAATCCTGTTGCATCAGCTTGATTACCTGCGGGTTGATTTCCACGGCATCGATATTTGCGTCACTGAGTTGCAGGGCCTGCAGTACACCAGTGCCGGGACCGCTGCCTGGAATCAGCACATGCCCGGGCTGGATCACGTGATAGGGCAGGGCCGAGGTCATATGGCTGACGTAGTCCAGCCGGCTTGTGTCATCCTGCATCCGGTTAATGGCAGAGGGACCATTACCATCCACGAATAGCCCCAATTGTTCCGGTAGCTCCCCCGTGGTGTTTAGGCTCAGGCCGGGGGCGTGTCGAAAGGGAATACGCGGGCTCTCTACCACCGATATCAGTCCCAGTGGACTGCTGTGTTGCTCCATGACATGTGTATCGCTAATGCGCAGTGCCTGGCTGAGATCTTTATAGGGTGAGGCCTGTAGTTTGAGCCAGTTTCCGGGCAGCAGCGTGATGATGGTAACAGCAACCAGTAATGCCCAGGCGGTGCGTGAGCGCAGTCCGGTTTCCCATGCCGCAATTAACGCAGCAAGCAGACCGGCCATTGCCAGCAGTTGTAATGCAGACAGTGGGAACAGCACAAACAGGATGAGCACGATCAACAGGCTGCCAATACCGGCACCCAACAGGTCAGCGGCATAGATACGCGAAAGCCGGCTTTTGGCATGGGCCAGCGCCAGGCCGATGGCATTGGCGGCAAAAAAGAACGGAATGGATAACAGCAGATACATGCTGATCAGGTTTACCCATTGCTGGCTATCGTAGGCGACTTCGTCCGGATTAAAGGGGATGGCCTGTGCGCCCATGAAGCAAATCAATGTGCTGACGCCGAATAGCGTCATATTGCTTAATAATGCGGTACGAAAGTTGTCCAGCAATGGCTTCAGGGTAAATGCCAGAAAGGTGCCGCTGGCGCCGTAACCGACCAGTGCCAGGCTGATGACCATATAGGCATAGTGATGCCACTGGATAATGGAGAACAGTCTGACCAGTAATATCTCGTACGCGATGGCCGCTGCGGATAGCAGGGCAATCGAATAAATGGGCAGGCGTGGTTGCTGCTCAGTGTTCACCGGTCAGCGGTACGAATGCTACTGGTAGCACCTGCTCGGTTGTTACCTTTCCTGCATCATCTTTGGTTACCAGCATGAGTTGCTGGGTCAGGAACCGGCTGCCTACCGGGATGACCATGCGACCGCCCGGTTTGAGCTGCTTGATCAGCGGTGGTGGAATCTGGGTGGCTGCAGCGGTGACGACGATGGCATCAAACGGCGCATGTTCCTGCCAACCGTAGTAGCCGTCACCAATACGGGTAGTGATATTGGTGTAACCAAGGCGTTTAAACAGTTCGCTGGCGCTATTTGCCAGCGGTTCGATAATTTCGATACTGAAAACCTCGTCTGTCAACTGTGCAAGGATAGCGGCCTGGTATCCCGAGCCGGTACCGATTTCCAGTACCTTGTGGCCAGGCTGTAACTTAATCATGTCTGTCATCACGGCAACCATGTAGGGCTGTGAGATGGTCTGCCCGTGACCAATGGCGAGTGGCCGGTTTTCGTAGGCATAGGGGCGCTTGCCTTCCGGCACGAATTCGTGGCGTGGCACACTGTTCATTGCCTCTATGACGCGCGGGTCAAGCGATGTCGTGTCTATGTAGTCGCTGGTATCCCGCACGTCCTGCTCTATTTCCTTGATCATTCTATCTCGTGCCATGGCATACCTCGAATCTTCTGCGGTGGCCGGCTGGCCAGTCACGAAGAGTATCGTCATAACCAGAAGGGTAAGGCGAAACATAAATAGTGCCTCCGTTAGCCATTGAGTCCAGTGGATTCAAAGTCGATTATCGCAACACTTCTGTCTACCGGTTACCAAAAACCCCGGAAGTGTCTATTTCTCCAGTATCTCAAGTAGTGACTCAAGCTCGCTGATGAGTCCAAACCAGACACCCATGGGGCCGGCCTGTTGAATCGCCTGCACCGCCTGTTGGTTTACTTTTCCCTGTTTGAAATCCTGTACGCTACCGACCATCGCATCATGCCTGGCCTTTATCTCGCTCAGGCTTTCCTGATGTTCGGGTTTGCTCTCAATATGCTTTTCGGCGCGCTCAAGCAACTCGTCAACATGCCTCTGACGTGACTCATACTCCCTGATATGCTGGTCGACCAGATGTTCCCTGTCCTGCATGGCTCCACCTCGCTGAATAAATAACCCATATATATGGTAAGTATAGGCTGGCAGATCGGGGCGTGGGGTTGCCGCAGGTCAACTGGCATACAATAATGTTCGATTTTGGCATGGAATATGATAATTGATAGCGGCAGGGTATATTGATTTCCGTCAAGATGAGCCAGCATGTAGTTGTATACTATTTAACCCAGATTCTATGGATTGAGCCTGCGGATCGAATTTCACCATATTTAAGGATGATAAGCTGATGATAGGCGTAGATGAGATGATGACACCCGACCCGTATACGCTGCGGGAATCCGACTCGCTGCATGATGCGTGGCGCGTGATGACGGAAAAGCGTATCCGGCATATCCCGGTTACCGACGATGCAGGTCATTTGCTTGGGCTGGTGACGCAACGTGATGTGCTGGCCGCCACTGATCCGTCCACGCTGTCTTCAGAGGGTTCGGATGTTAATGGTTCAAAGATCCCGCTGTCCGATATCATGATCAAGGATGTGGTGACGATTCATCAGTCTGATCATTTACGGCAGGCAGCCCTGTACATGCAGTCACACAAGCATGGCTGTGTGCCTGTATTAGCTGATGACCGTCTGGTGGGTATTATCACAGACAGCGATTTTGTATCGATTGCCATCAATCTGCTTGAGCAGGTGGAACTGCTTGAAGAGCAGGCAGATGAGGACATCATGGATGATGTAGAAATACCTGAACTTGAGGATATGGGCTAGCAGGTTATTGAAATTCTACTCATGTGGCGCAATACGGCGTTATAAATGCCCTCAGAATGCTCATTTACCCCGTGTAAACTGCGCTTCTTCGGCCATTTATGCCTCGCCTACAGGACGTAGGTGAGGGGCGTGAGCAGGAGCGGAAGCTTTGTCTTGCACTCACCTGAGCGAATTTCAACAACCTGCTAGACAGTGGGTAATATTGCCGGGGATTACGCAGGGAAGCAGCTATACTATTGATTATCTGTCTTGAGCAAAACGCCGCGTCTATTGCAGGAGAAGAATAACAATGAATCTGGAAAAGGTGATCTTTGGCTTCTTTATTATTAATGCACTGACGTTGAATTTTGGTTTTTTCATCGGCGACATTGATAATCCCGATCACCATCATGTTTACGAGTTATTTGCAGCTATTGTCGTTAATCTGATTGCGACCGTTCTCAAGTTTGGCGACCGTACCCAGATGGGGGCGGTCTTGCTCGCAACCAGTCTGGTCGCTGACCTGCAGTTAATCGCCGCTGCGTTTGTATGGACCATGGCCGTACATGTTACCGGTGCCGGCCTTGAGCCCTCAACGATGTCTTCCATTGTTTCATTATCCGGTGGCGCATTACTGGCCAATGTAATCTCTGTCGCTATCCTTGTAATAGAAACCGTCATGCTGCGTCGTTAGCCTAATAGCCCGTATATCTCATCAGGCGGCCAATAGCATTGTTACTTTTTGAACTCACATTTTCATGAGTCAACGACCAGAAAATAGACTGTTTATCAACAAGCCTATCTCGGTTCTGGCTTGTTATGGCGCACCTGAACTTGTACTTCACCGGAAAGGTAGTTACGACTACCTTTCCGCTTCCAGTACGGCGTCCAGTCGCGTCATCCCTGCGCCACCTCCCGAGATCCTGACGAGACATACGGGCTAGCCACCATGAAGAGCGGCGTTACCTTCCTGGTTCTGCGGCGTATGCGTACGCCGCTGATGGTACTGCTTGTTGCTTACACGATTACCGTACTGGGGCTGACTCTTATTCCCGGTGTCGATGACCAGGGACAGCCCTGGCGCATGGACTTCTTTCACGCCTTTTATTTCATCAGCTATATGGCCACCACGATTGGCTTTGGTGAAATCCCCTACGAATTCAGCGAGGCCCAACGGCTTTGGGTGGCGATTTCAATTTACATCACGGTGGTTGCCTGGTTATACGCGATCGGTGCCATTTTGAACCTGTTACAGGATCCGGCTTTTCGGCGTGCGATGATTGAGGGCCATTTTTCCCGCGGTGTACGTCGGATTCGGGAACCCTTTTACCTGGTCTGTGGTTATGGAGATACCGGGAAATCACTGGTGCGCGCGTTAACCGAACGCGACATGCGGGCCGTGGTTATTGATAGCAACCAGGAGGCCATTAATGAACTTGCGCTGAAGGATTACATGAATCATGTGCCCGGCCTGTATGCAGATGTTCGTCAGCCTGAGCATATGATTGAAGGCGGGCTCAAACATAAGAAATGTGCCGGCGTGGTTGCATTGACCGACGATGATGAAATCAACCTGAAAGTTGCCATTACCAGTAAGCTGTTAAACAAGCGCCTGCCGGTTATATGCCGTGCCCAGAACCAGGACTATGAACAAAACATGGCCTCGTTTGGTACGGATTATATTATCGACCCCTTTCTTACCTTCGCGGAACGTTTCGCCACCACGCTGCATAAGCCGGGGTTATCTGTCTTGTATTACTGGTTGATGGGTGTGCCCTATAGTCGTTTACCTGAGCCCCTGTATCCGCCGAGTGAAGGGACCTGGCTATTGTGTGGCTATGGGCGATTTGGCAAGGCAATCCATGCACAAATGCAGACCCTTGGTATCCCGACGGTTGTGGTTGAGGCCACACCGGAAGGCTTGAATTGTCCCGAAGGTACAGTGGTGGGTCGCGGTACTGAAGCTGAAACACTACAGCAGGCCGGCGTGGTAAATGCGGTCGGGATAATTGCCGGCACCGACGTTGATTCCAATAACCTTTCTATCGTCATGACAGCCAGGGAGATAAACCCGGACCTGTTTGTTGTCATCCGTCAGAATCGCAGCGCCAACCGTCCGCTGTTTGAGGCCTTTCATGCGGATCTGATGATGCACCCAAGCGATATCATCGCACGTGAGGTGCGGGTCTTGCTTACGTTGCCTATGCTGGCTGCATTTTTCCGGGATGCGGTAAACCATGATAATGACTGGGCCAACCAGATAGCCAGCAGAATCGTCGGGTTGGTTGGCGAAGTGGTGCCGGATGTCTGGAATGTGGAGATCGATCCCGTTTCTGCCAGTGCCATATATGATTCCCTGCAACAGCAGCAGAAACTGCAGTTAATCCACCTGTGCCTTGATCCCCGTTCAAGGGAAACTCGTCTGCCGTGCCTGCCGCTGTTTCTGGTTCGTGGCGAGCAGGCCTATATGATGCCCGATGAAGAAATGGAACTGCAGTCAGGAGATCATGTGCTTTTCTGTGGTGCCTATGGCATAGCCGGACGTATGCGCTGGGTATTGCAAAACACCAATGCGCTGCATTATGTGGTGACCGGTGATGAGGCGCCAGCCGGTTATATCTGGCAATGGATCAATCGTCGTCAGGCTGCTAGTGAGTAAAACAGGGACTACACTTTAATTTATCACAATGATTTGAGGTAAACATAATGGACTGGGTCGTTTATTT
>JAPHTU010000312.1 GCA_026196145.1 Gammaproteobacteria bacterium | reverse complement strand
CTGTCTACTTCAAATACGCTAAGTGATGGCAATGAGTATTACGTCATTCAGCAAGAACTCGATGCTGCCTGTGCTTATGCCCGTCAACAGGAACTTGCACCGCAGAGACAGGAATACGTACAGGAGTGCATCGAGGAATCATGGCGCGATGCGGAACAATGTGAGCGCTTCTACCGCGATTATGGTGCACGCACGGGCAGGCGGGCACCGTTGTACTACGATCTACCCGAATGCGTTGAGGCCTTTGAGTTCCGTAAAAGCTACCGGCGAGTCTACTAGTCGATCTAGCTGACCTTTGTGGCTATATTTGATTTTCATTCTTTGATGAAACAAAATCCTACGGCTCATAATAAAAAAGGAGGAGCACTCATGACAAACCACGAAAACAAACCAGAAAAAATTAGTGAAACCAATTCCGGCATAAGTCGACGCGACATTCTTCTGGGTATGGGGGCGATGGCAACAGCTGCCTATGCTGGCACAGCGGCTTCCGCCATGAAGGGACATGATCATAGTAAACATACCGCGCAACTGCCTGACGTACTCAGTGCAGCGAATGACTGCCTTGATAAAGGCCAACGCTGTATCGCTCATTGTCTTGTCTCCTTTCAGGAAGGCAGTACCGAGCTTGCAGATTGCGCCAGTAAGGTCCATGAAATGCAGGCTATTTGTGGCGCATTCTCATATCTCCTGGCAGCAAACTCCAGCTATGTAAAAGCATATGCCAGTGTGTGTGAACAGGTGTGCAAGGACTGCGAGAAAGAATGCAGAAAACATGAGCATCACATCGAATGCAAGGCATGTGCCGAGGCTTGCGCTGAGATGGTCGACCAAATCGGCCTCAGGCTTTCATAATCAATACAGCAAAACCAGGATGTATAGACCCCGCTTCGTCGGGGTCTTTTATTTTGTGACTCTAAACATCCGCTTATGAGTAAAAAAGGCAGAAATACATGCCAGGTGATCGCGACAGTTGTATGTTGTTGATTCGCTGTGGTAGTCAGGTTTTCCAGTGAGCTCGCTTCGCAGCCTTATCGCCATAAGGTAAACCTGTGTTTTGGCCTGCGAGTCACCCGAAGGTTATCGGGTAGTTTTTCATGCCTGTCATATAGATGTGTCAGTGGGGCGCCCGGGTCTTCTGGCCTGCCCGCTATCTCCATCAGTCGCTGGATGCGTTCTTGCATATTCGGATGCGTCCTCAACAGGGATGGTTCGGTTTCCCGATAACCGGGAAAAAGAATCCTTTGCCAACCGCTGCCGTATTGTAAATCTATCTTCCCCAGGGCAGAGGCCAGCCCCTCCGGGTCACTGGTAATACGCACCGCTTCCAGGTCGGCATTGAATTCTCGAATTCTAGATAGCCCGAGTTGAAGCAGGGCGCTAAGGGTGGGTGCTATAAGAAGCAATAGCATCGCCAGAAAGGGGACCGGAGTAATGCCCAGTACCATAAAGGGAAATGAAATGAGTATTAACAGAATGCCGACTACCGACATCATATGTGTCAGGCGGCTTATGACATCAGCCAGCCCCATCAGGCGCATGTCATTGTTGGCGACATGACTAATCTCGTGTGCCAGTACCCCCGCCAGTTCCCTGGGGGACAGGTTTTGTAGCAAACCATCTGTAATAGCGATAGCGGCATGATTCCTGCGGCCGACGGCAAAGGCATTGGCAACATGACTGGGGACCCAGTACAGGCTGGGAGAATGATCCAGGCCGGCGCGTTGACTGAGTTCCTGTACCAGTCTTAGCAGTAGCGGTGCTTCCTGTGGTTGTAATTGACGCGCCTGGTAAAGCCTTAGCAACCAGTGAGGCGGGATATCAGGTAGCGTAAACATGGTGATGGCTACACTAAAGAACACCCACGGCCAGATACCTTCACCAAATAGCAACTCACTGCAGACCGCCAGCAATAAAGACATTCCGCCGATCAGCAGCAGTGTATGCCCTAGATTACGTAGTTTGTGCCTTGCAGCGGTTCCTATATCCATCAAGCACCATTAATGGTTATCATTTATATGACAGAAAACAGTGTTTCTTCTATTAAAAATCAAGTTGAGCAGAGAATACTATGGTTACAGTCAGCGTTTTACTGGCAGATGTGAAAGTATAGGTCGATAGTGATGATGTTGTATCAATAACAGACCCAGGTGCATTTGCAGTGTATGGCAATATTTGCAATCATGATCAACTATTACCAACCAGTAACAAAATCAACTTATCAATAAATATCTACTACTGATCAGTATCCATGGATTAATTCGGGGCCATGACCTCGAGTTGGGTTGTGATGCGGATACCGGCGGCCAGACCAAGTATGTTGTCGACCTGGCCAGGGCACTGGCATCAAGCGAAGGGGTTGGACAGGTCGATCTCGTTACCCGCAGGATCGTCGATCCTTTAGTGAGTGATGACTACCAGCAGCCGATAGAAGCGCTGTCCGATAATGCGCGTATTATTCGTATCGATGCCGGCCCGGAAGAATACATCCCGAAGGAACAGCTATGGGATCATCTCGACAGCTTCATGGATAACCTGGTCAACTGGCTGAATGGGCAAGAAGGCATGCCAGACCTGGTACATAGTCACTATGCCGATGCCGGTTATGTGGGTATCAGACTCTCCAGCCTGCTGGGTGTGCCACTGATACACACAGGGCATTCGCTTGGCCGTGACAAGCGTAAGCGTCTACTTGCGAAGGGCCTGTCCAGGGAGGCAATTGAGCAGACCTATAATATTGAGCGGCGCATCGATGCCGAAGAGGAGGTGCTTGCGAACGCGGATCTGATCATTACCAGTACGCGCAATGAAATCCGCGAGCAGTATGCACTTTACAATTATTACGATCCTGGGCGCATGGTTGTCATTCCACCGGGTACGGACTTGCAACAATTTCATCCCTACGACGGCAGTGAAACAATTGCTTTTTTCAATGAGGTTTCCCGGTTTTTTACCGATCCTGACAAGCCAATTATATTGTCACTGTCGCGACCGGATGAACGCAAGAACATACTGACGCTGATAGAGGCGTATGGTGAATCAAGTGAGCTACAGCAGCTTGCCAACCTGCTTGTAATCGCCGGAACCCGGGAGGATATTCGCGATCTCGACAAGGGTGCCCAGGAGGTGCTGACAAATATCCTGCTGCTCATGGATAGCTATGACCTGTATGGCAAAATGGCCATTCCCAAGGGGCACCACCCGGAGGAAGTGCCAGAAATTTACCGGCTGGCTGCAGCTACCCGTGGTGTGTTTGTCAATCCTGCCCTCACGGAACCTTTCGGGTTGACCTTGCTAGAGGCAGCAGCCAGCGGGTTACCGATAGTGGCAACGGAAAATGGTGGGCCGGTAGATATTATCGGCAACTGTCATAACGGTCGCCTGGTTGATCCCCTGGATAAGGAGGAAATAACCCGCGCGCTTCTGGATCTATTGGGAAATCAGGATAGCTGGTCACAGGCCTCGCGCAACGGTATACAGGCAGTACGGCAATATTACTCATGGCGGGGGCATGCGGATAGTTATCTGTCCATGGTACTTTCCCTTGCTGGCAAGTATCAGCCTATTCCAAGTGAACCGCCACGCGCAAAGACTCTGCGATATAGAGATCGTGCGATTTTTACCGATCTCGACCAGAATCTTGTTGGCGACTCGGCTGTTGGGCTGCGACAGTTTGTTGATGTAATGCAGGAGAATCACCGTTGCGTTACATTTGGTATTGCTACGGGTCGCCGTATAGATACCGCACTGTCATTGATGAACAAATATGGTATCCCGCGGCCGGATGTATTAATCAGTAGCCTGGGTACCCGGATTCATTACGGCCAGTCCCTCACAGAGGATGATTATTGGGCTGATCATATTGATCATCACTGGAATCTCAGGCGGGTGAAACGACTACTGGACGAGTTACCCGGTTTGAAGGTTCAGCCAAAAAAAGAGCAGACACAATACAAGCTGTCTTATTACTACGATGTAGTAAAGGCCCCCCCCCTGGAGGAAATTACCGCCATGTTACGTGACAGGGAACTGACGGCCAATGCCATCAGTTCCTTTGGGCAGTTTCTCGATATTGTGCCTTCGCGTGCATCCAAGGGACAGGCGCTACGCTATGTCGCGCAGCGCTTCGATATTCCACTGGAGCAAATACTGGTCGCCGGTGGTTCAGGTGCTGATGAGGATATGATGCGCGGCAATATGTTGGCAGTAGTGGTTGCCAACCGTCATGACGAGGAATTATCACAGCTGGAGGAGCAGAGTATATATTTTGCCAGCCAGCCACATGCAATGGGCATACTGGAAGCCATTGATCATTATGATTTCTTTGGTGCTTGCAAGGTTCCGCCAGCCGATGATTGATAAGCTGCTTGTCTGTACGGATCTTGATCGAACCCTGCTGCCCAACGGTCCCCAGTCAGAATCACCGGGTAGTCATCGCAGGTTTGTGAGCCTGGTGGCGCGGCCGGAAGTCTCGCTGGTTTATGTCACCGGGCGGCACCGCAGCCTGGTTGAAAAGGCCATTAGTCAATATCGTTTGCCGGTACCCGATTACGTCGTGGCCGACGTTGGTACAACGATCTACCATGTCGGCAGTGGGTATGACTGGCAGGTGCAGCGTGACTGGCGAGACGAGATTGCTGCGGACTGGGATGGGCTGGGCCGCAAGGATATCGAGAGGATGTTGCAGAGGAATACGGCGTTGAGGCTCCAGGAGCATGCGAAGCAGGCCGATTTTAAATTAAGCTACTATGTGCCTGTTTATGAGGACAGGAGGAAACTGGCCGCTGAGCTTGAGGACCAGCTCAGGAAGCATAATGTCATGGCCCGTCTTGTGTGGAGTATCGATGAACTGGTGGGTATAGGCCTGCTGGATATATTGCCGGCCCGCGCATCAAAATACCATGCGCTGGTGGCGTTGATGAAGCAACAGGGTTTTGATAACAGCAATACGGTGTTTTGCGGTGAT
>JAPHTU010000239.1 GCA_026196145.1 Gammaproteobacteria bacterium | reverse complement strand
CCGCATGAACTGGAAAAAAATATTCGTTTTCAACATTACACCGGTTATGCCTGGCACATTGGCCTGTTTATCGTCATTTTCCTGTACGCCCCGCATATCGCGTTTTTCAAATCAATCTTCGGGTTTTCCTGGCCGCATTTGCCAACGAATTTCATTACGATATCGGCCGCGATTACAATGGCAATTCTTATTGCATTGCTTATACGCCGTATGATCCATCCGGTACTCAAACTAATCTCCAATGCGGATGATTACCTGAGCTGGCTCGTTACCTTTCTCCCACTACTGACAGGCTTTATGGCCTTCGCGCATCTCGGGCCACGTTATGAAGTCATGCTGGGACTGCATATCCTAAGTATCGAGTTACTCATGGTCTGGTATCCACTCGGTAAGTTGATGCATGCCTTCACGATCTGGCCATCCCGCTATCAGGTTGGCGTAACTTTCGGAAGACGGGGGGTTTAGAGATGAGTCTTAGCGAACAGGCCTACCAGCGTTTTGTAGAAGGTGCGAAACAGATGGGCTCAATGTCCCTGCCAGCCGATAACTTGACAGATGATCAGCGCGTTAACATTGCCCGGGATGTCTATATTTCTCACCTGGACAGTGCGATGGGTATGGATCTGGAATCCTGTATCCATTGTGGTATGTGCGCAGAGGCATGCCATTTCTATATGGCAACCAACGACGCCAAATACACACCGATTTACAAACTGGATCTGATGAAACGGGTGTACCGACGTGAATTATCCCCCATGCGTTGGTTACACCGACTGTATACACGTGATATTACGGCGGATGACCTGCGTGAATATGAAGAACTGGTCTATGACTCCTGTACTGAATGTGGCCGCTGCAGCATGGTTTGTCCGATGGGCATTCATATTGCTGGCATGGTCAATGTCAATCGGCAGGCATTAACAGCCGCTGGCATTGGCCCGGTGGAACTGACCATGCTCGACCATGAACAATGCGAGAGCGGGAGTTTATTCCATGTTGGTAAAGAGCAGTTTTTAGAAGCCATTGAAAACCTGCGTCGGCAGGGACTGGATGTGCCACTGGACAATCCAAAGGCGGATGTCGTTGTTACAACTTCGACGCTAGACCTCAGCACGACAACCGATGCCCTGGCAGCCACGGTAAATATCATGAACCATACGGGACGTGACTGGACATTCAGTTCCGACGGTTATGAATGCGCTAATTTCGGTATGTTACTGGGTGATGAAGAAGTACAGGCATGTGCCAGTAACAAACTCATTGAAGCGGCCATTGCCTGTGAAGCCAGTGTCGTAATTACGTCAGAATGTGGCCATTGCTATGCCGCCCTGCGATGGGATGCGCCCAACCTTTACGGCAAGCCGCTACCATTCAAGGTCATGGCAATCTCTGAATTCCTTGGCAACGAACTACACGCAGGACGGTTGAAGCTGAAAAAGCTGGATAAGAAAGTTGTCGCCTGGCATGACCCCTGCAAGGTGGGCAGGATTGGTGGTTCCTTTCAGGAACCACGTGATGTCATTGAGGCTATGGGACTTGATCTACACGAGACTGAATCTCATGGTAAAACCAACCTGTGTTGTGGTGGTGGCGCCGGCGTATTCCTGATCAACAGGGCTGCCGACTTGAGGCACAAGGCCTTCCAGATAAAACGGGCTGAAGTTGACGACACTGGCGCTGAATCGCTAGTCGTGAGTTGTGGATCGTGCCGATTGAACTTTGAAAATGGCAAGCATAAATCCAACTGGGATATGTCAATTGAGAGTCTGGTTGAGCTGGTGGGTGAAAACCTGGACGAATAAGGTCAAGGTCAGATAGCACACTGGAGAGGATTAAAATGAAGACACTGCTTAAACTCATTACCGGAACATTATCAAGCGTACAGACTAAACTGCTGTCCATATCGGATAAAGCTTCAGATATTATCTGAAATTATATCCGTTTTTCCTGCCAATAAATGCCTACTTAGGGAAAAACTGGCCGGGATAGAGTCGTCACATTCCTCGCCGTGATAAGGCCCGATATTTTGACCACGTCGGCATTATTTAGGCCTATACTTGAGGGCAAGTGCAGGAGTCAGCGGTAAGCACATGAATAAATACCAATAAATGAGGTGAACAGATGATCAAGTTCCATGTCGATGAAACCGTTTTACATATCAAGGT
>JAPHTU010000061.1 GCA_026196145.1 Gammaproteobacteria bacterium | reverse complement strand
AGCATTAACCGCCAGGCCAATAGGCGTGTAAGACAATAACCCGCCGCCCCCAAATTTCTTCTGTTGCTCAAGCTTGGAAATATCATCTTTTGCAGTTGATCAATCAGGTGATACATGATCCTAAATTGTCTACTTTCGAGTATTTTTAGCATTATAGCCCAATTCCCTGGATGGCCGTTTTACCGGCTATATCGCCTGTCACCCAACATAACTCAACGTCTACTGTGTGGCAATTTCAGCCGTTGAACTCTATGCCTATTATGGCCCCTGGTACTCAAAGCGGGCTTTAGCGACCAGGGTATTTCAAAATGCTAAATAAGCCTTATACGCCGCAAACACTGCAAGTGAGATAAAAATCATGCCGCTTATACGATGAAGCAATGCGATTGGCACCCTTTGCAATATTGTACGGCCTGCCCACACACCAAGCGCTGATGTTGTTATTAAGGCGACAGTAGAGCCAAACCACACAGCAATTGGAAGGCTGGTGCTACTTAACGCTACTACGGCTAATTGCGTCTTATCGCCAAACTCGGCAACGGTAATGAGTAAAAATGTCCCTATTAGTATGCTTCTATCGGTACGTATTTCTGCTGCTTCGTTATTATTGTCTTCTTTTATATGCAATGCATGCACACCAAACACTGAAAACAAGATGGCAACGACCACGAATATATACAACTCAGGCAGCCAATTAGCTATGGCAGCACCAAACACAACAGCCAGGGTGTTAAGCAGAAAAAATGCTAAAGCAGATCCGAGCATAACTGGCGACGCTCTATATCGAGCAGCCAGCGCCATACATACTAACTGACTTTTATCGCCAATTTCAGCTGCAAATATAAGTAAAAAACTGGAGCTTGAAGCAGTGATTGCATCAAGCCAGTCCCAGTTTGATAGTGTATTAATTAAATGATCCATGAACCGTAGTTAGGTATGTAAATATTCCTGCTCATCGCGTGGACAAGGTGAAGGTGGATAAGGGGTCAGGCTCGAATTAATAGCTTGGCCAACCCCCGCCTGTCACAGACTTCCACATCTCCTGAGCAGGACGCCGGATTACAACGGTTAGGAACAGCCCGGGAAAAGTTAATACGGTTAAATTCCTATGGCTTTGGTGTTAACACATTACCCTTGAATTCCAGACCACCCCAGCCGCATACCATAAAACTCCGAATGTTGGAGTGGTCCGTTCCATGAGGATGTTGCAATACGTCATCACGATAAAATTTACCGAAACATGCCAGGGCTTGTTCTTTATTCAGACCGTGTAGTTTCGCAAAGGCAAGTATCTTGCATGATGCCTCATTCACACCGGCCTCGTTAACTACCGCACCGTTCATAAACACAGTTGGCTGGTAATCATAGCCGTCATCAATCGTTAGCATCACCTCTTTAAATCCAACCTCTTCCGGTTGTGTCTTGATTTTATCCAGCAATGTATCCGTATCCATCATTCCCACCGTTATTGCAGTCGGTTTATACCACGCAATGGCTCAATTAACGATTCCAGGCCATTCACCTTGATCTCCAGACATAATGCCAGTAACTGACCCAGTTGCCCATCCGGAAAACCCTTGTTGGAAAACCATAATAGATACGGCTCCGGTAAATCTATCAGCATGCGTCCCTTGTATTTGCCAAACGGCATCTGCATCTGCGCAAGCTTGACGAGGTTTTCTTTATCATCAGGATCAAAGACCATTGGCACACCATTTAAGCCGGAAGGGGAAAAAATTATTCCCTATACAAACCAAGGTTAACAAACACAGCGTTAGACGAGCATACTCGCGCCAGACTGGGCATAATACAAGTCATGAAATCCAATACTGCACCCGTCGTTAAGGATCTGGTTTTGATTGGCGGCGGCCACTCCCATATTGCCGTGCTCAAAATGTTTGGCATGAAACCCATACCAGGCGTGCGGATTACACTCATCACCCGTGATGTACATACCCCCTACTCCGGTATGTTACCCGGTTATATCGCCGGTCATTACAGCTACGACGAAACACATATTGACCTGAGACCACTGGCCATATTTGCAGGTGCCAGACTGTTTCACAGCACGGCTGAAAGCATCGACTTTGAAAGCAGGGAAATTCATTGCCCAAACCGACCGCCTGTTAAATACGATTTACTATCCATTAATATCGGCTCACGACCCGCCTTCAATAATATAGATGGCGCTGATGAATTCACACTACCCGTTAAACCAATCGATAATTTTCTTCAGGGTTGGGAAGACATTATTGCGCGCGTACATAGTTCTGACCAACAGTTCAATCTGACCGTCGTTGGCACCGGTGCCGGTGGCGTGGAAATGGCACTGGCAACCCAATACAGGTTGCAGCAGGTACTAAAGGAACAAAACAGGGACATCAATGCGCTAAAGGTCACCCTGATTGGTTCTGATCATGAAATTCTGAAAACACATAATGCGCAAGTCAGGAAAAAGTTCATGCGGGTGCTGGGTGAACGTAATATCCATCTCATCAGCGGCAAGCCGGTAACCAGGGTCACCAGGGACCAGGTCATATGTGGTGAGACGGTTGTTGATAGCGATGCCACGATATGGGTCACAAATGCCTGGGCACAGGCCTGGCCCAATGATTCCGGCCTGTCGACTGATGAAAGCGGTTTCATCAAGGTCAATGATTGCCTGCAGTCAATAGACCATGATGAGGTGTTCGCTGTCGGTGATATTGCCGCAGTCGTGAATCACCCACGGGAAAAGTCCGGGGTCTTTGCCGTACGCCAGGGGCCGCCATTGGCAGAGAACCTGCGTCGTGTACTGCTAGGCAGGCAGCCCAAATCCTTCATACCGCAAAAGAACTTTCTGGGGCTGATTAGCACAGGCAACCAGTATGCCATTGCCTCACGCGGTTCATGGTCAATGGAAGGTGAATGGCTGTGGAAGATCAAGGACTGGATTGACCGACGCTTCATGGAGAATTTCAGTGAACTGCCGGAAATGCAGCCTGAGGAAGATCCGGCGTTTGATATCCAGCTGGCGGACAACGAGGCAATGCAGGAACTGTCGGCCATTGCCATGCGTTGTGGTGGCTGCGGCGCAAAGGTTGGTAGCACCATCCTGAGCCGCGTGGTGAACAGACTGGAGACCCTCAATCGCAATGATGTTGTCATTGGCCTGGACTCACCGGATGATGCGGCAGTACTCAGCGTACCGCCAGGCAAGGTGATGGTGCAGTCCGTGGACTACTTTCGCGCCTTTATCGATGATGCCTATGTATTTGGTCAAATCGCCGCCAACCATGCACTGGGCGATGTCTTTGCCATGGGCGCCGATGCCCAATCGGCGCTGGCCATTGCCACGCTTCCCCATGGACGAGAAGCCATTGTCGAAGACCAGTTGTTCCAACTCATGTCCGGCGCGCTGTCTATCCTCAATGAATCCGGCACGGCACTGGTCGGTGGGCATTCAAGCGAGGGCGCTGAACTGGCTTTTGGCCTGACCGTCAACGGCATTGCAGATCCTGAAAAGATGTTACGCAAAGGCGGCATGCGGCCAGGTCAGGCCATCATCTTGACCAAGCCAATAGGTACCGGAACCTTATTGGCCGCCGACATGCGTAGCAAG
Organism: Gammaproteobacteria bacterium; assembly: GCA_026196145.1. Taxonomy (GTDB): domain Bacteria; phylum Pseudomonadota; class Gammaproteobacteria; order JAJDYQ01; family JAJDYQ01; genus JAJDYQ01. The sequence goes on along the minus strand of JAPHTU010000061.1, from coordinate 913 downwards.
GCCAAGGGCAGATGGGTGCATGGCGCGATTGATAGCATGGTGGTATCCAACCAGTCCGGTGCCGATATCCTTATTCAACATGGCGCCACCGCCTGTACAGATGTGACCGGCTTCGGCCTGCTCGGTCATCTGGTCGAAATGACCAGGGCATCTGCCGTAGATGTAGAACTGGATACCGAATCAGTACCACTACTCGATGGTGCCATTGAATGTATTGAGAACGGTATCTTCAGCTCATTACAGCCACAGAATGTCAGGCTCAGGAGGGCAATACGCGATAATGGCTATAACCGGGAATCACCGCGCTATGCATTGCTGTTTGACCCGCAAACAGCCGGCGGCCTGCTGGCCAGCCTGCCCGAAGAAAAAGCTTCGGCCTGTGTTACCGCATTACAGCATGCCGGCTATACCGATACTGCCATTATTGGCAGGGTAAAGGCGCAGGGTGAAGAAGCGGAATCCATCAACCTCATCTGAATTCAGAACACCACGTTATTCTTCTTTCTTGCTATTCAGCCAGCCTACCGCGTCCTCCCTGCTATCGAAGATTTCAATCTCCTTCAAACCAAGTGCGTTCGAGAGGTTTTTATATAATCTGGCCAGCTTATAGTATTCGGGGTCATCAACGACAAAAGCAGTATATGCGTCAATATCGCTGGCCCACTTTATCAGGTTTTGAGTTGTCATATTCCTGACATCCTCTTCACTGACATCGATTGAGGAAGCCTGGCTGGTATCATACAAATGGAACAGCTTCCCGGGTCCCAGCTGGGCCATAAAATCAAACATTTCAAAGAAATTATCCATCAGCGCCTGCCGGCTGATGTCACCACTTAATACGGTGGTAACCATATGACCGTCATTGGATATTTCTTTTGTGATCATTGCATTACTTCTTGGCTTCCAGCATTTT
>JAPHTU010000159.1 GCA_026196145.1 Gammaproteobacteria bacterium | reverse complement strand
CAGGCTGGCGACCTGATCCAGGCTGGCTGGCGTAATAAACGGTTCGTCGCCCTGCAGATTGACGATGACGGTATCATCTTCTATATGGCATTGATTAACCACCTCGGCCAGTCGCTCCGTACCACTGGTGTGCTCAGGGGATGTCATACATACCACGGCGCCAAACTCCTCGGCTGCATCCTTGATACGCTCATCATCTGTCGCAATGATCACATGATTTGCCGAGCTTTCGGTGGCCCTTTCGTATACATGATGCAGGATCGCCTTTTCCCTGAGCATGGCCAGCGGCTTGCCGGGAAAACGGGTCGATGCATAGCGCGCGGGAATGATGATGGAATAGTTCATGGTCAACCCACATATCTCATCAGGATCCCGGGAGATGGCGCAGGGCTGGTGCAGTTGAACGCAGCGTTGGAACCAAAGAGGTAGTAGTAACTACCTCTTTGGTGAAGCGCAAGTTCAAGTGTGCCAGAACAAGTCAGAACCGGGATAGACTTGCTAAAAAGTAAGTTGGTTTTTAAGAGGGCCATTGATGTCATAAATAATAATTCTGTTATGTCGATATCTCGTCGCCTGATGATATATGTGGGCTTGCCTTTTTCAGCAACATTAGCACACGTTGCCCAAAGGCGTTGCCCAACTCTACACTGGCGGGCACACACCAAAGTTGCTGACTGGTAAATCGTACACACTTCACTGCGTCCTTTTCTGTCATCAACACAGACAGTCCATCTCCGAATTCAACATCTGACTCCTGGTAGCGGTAATGATCGGGAAATTCATGTGTTTGTATATCCAGGCCTGCTGCCCGCAGACTGTCAAAAAAACGGTCCGGATGACCCACACCCGCAACGGCGTGGACCCTGGGAATAGGAAACTCGCTTAACTTTCGCGTTTCAGACGTCTGCATATTTACGGCAAACAGGTTGCTAACCTGCATCGCATGTTCCCGCCTTTCTCCTTCCCCGTTGACGACGATGATATCAACCTCATTCAGCCTTGATGGTTTTTCCCGTAATGGACCGGCAGGCAAACAATAACCGTTACCAAAACGCCGGTCACCATTGACGACAGCAATTTCAATATCACGCTGCAGGGCATAATGTTGCAGGCCGTCATCCGACAAAATCACATCGATATCATGATGCTTGAGTAGTGACTCAACCACCTGCGGACGGTTCGGGCCAACCGCCATCGGACATTCCGCTCTGGCAGCAATCATAACCGCCTCATCACCGACAGCCACATAATCGCTGTCACCGCGTACCTGTTGCGGCCAGGTTTTCGCCGCACCACCATAACCTCGACTGACGATGCCCGGACGGTACCCCTTGTCTTTAAGAAACCGTGCAAGCCAGATAACCAATGGCGTCTTGCCACTACCACCGGCGGTAATATTGCCAACAATGATTACCGGCACCGGTGCGCGAAAACTACGTAACACTCCAATCCGGTATAACGTGCGTCGAAACCATGCAATCAGACAGACCAACCATGACACCGGTATCAGGAGATAAAACTGCAGGCCTTTCTGTTCGCCATACCAGTAAGCAGGTGTCGCTTTCATCTCAAATCAATTGCTCAGTTCATGAGTTAAACTGCATCTGATAAAGCGCAGCATAGATACCATTTTGTTCCAGTAGCTCGGCATGCCTTCCCTGCTCGACCACCTGACCTTCATTCATGACAAAAATCACATCCGCCTTTTCAATAGTCGATAAACGATGTGCGATAACCAGCGTAGTGCGGTTTTCCATCAATGCCTCAAGGCCGGCCTGAATATATTTTTCCGATTCAGTATCGAGCGCCGAGGTTGCTTCATCCAGAATCAACACAGGCGCATTTTTCAATAGTGCCCGCGCAATCGCCAGCCGCTGGCGCTGACCACCTGATAACAAGACACCATCTTCACCCACCAGCGTATCCAGACCCTCCGGTAGTTTTTCAATAAATTCCCAGGCGTGGGCTCGCTTCGCGGCATCAATAACCGATTGCTTATCGGCAGAGTCCAGCCTGCCGTAGGCAATATTATGCTCAATGGTGTCATTGAATAAGGTCACCTGCTGGCCGACATAGGCAATCTGCTCACGCAGCGACTGGCGATTGATTGCTGTAATGTCATGGCCATCCAGTGAGATCGAGCCATTTTCAAGCTCATAAAAACGCGCCAGCAGATTCACCAGCGTTGACTTGCCACTACCTGACTTACCTACGAAAGCTACCATGTCACCTGCCTTGATCTGCAGTGACACACCCCTGAGCACCTCGGGCTTGTCGGCATCATATTGAAAATGCACATCCTGGTAACTGATATCACCCTTGCACCGGTCAATTACCTCGGTACCTTTGTCCGGCTCTTTTGCTTCGTCCAGAAAATCAAAGATGGTTTGTCCCGCCGCGATACCTCTTTGCAAAACCGCATTGATTGCAGTAAGGCGTTTAATTGAAGGCAATAAGACTGACATCGCAATCACATAGGCCGCGAAATCGCCTGGCGTGACCGGTACGGGTATGACTCCAGAAACTACAACATAGATAGCGGCCGCAAGTACCAGTGCCACCACCAGTTGAATCATGGGCACAAACAATTCATCCGTGGCAATCAGCTTCATACTCTGCACACGATTGTGACTAACTGCCTTGCGATATTGCCGCATCTCGTAATCCTGACCGCCAAAGGCCTTGACCACCAAATGTCCACTAATCGCCTCCTCGGCGACATGCGTTACCTTGCCCATCGAGTTCTGGATAATTTTACTGATACGGCGCAGGCGCTTACTCAGTATCAGCACCAGCAGCACCACCAATGGCGCAATAACCAGTAACCCCAGTGACAGGTAAACACTGAGATAAAACATTAAAGCTATTTGAAAAATAGCCTTCAGGCTATCGGCAACCAGCACGGTAATGGCCTTGGTTGCCGCTCCTGCCACCTGCTCGGTGTTATAAGTGAGTCGCGACAGCAGATCACCCGTGGATGAATGGTCATAAAATCTTGTAGGCAACGTCACCAGATGGTTAAACATCTGCACGCGAATCTTGGCTACTACGCTACGACCTACCCAGGAAATACAATAGGAGGCCAGGTAGCCCGTCATGCCCCGTAGAAAAAATATCCCAATAATCGCCAGCGAAAAAAACAAGGCGAGCTGTGGATCAGGCTTCAGGAAACCTTCATCCATGAGTGGTTTCATCAAATAGGCAAATGCCACATCCGTCAGGCCATTGGCGACCATGCCGAGAATACCCAGCAGAAAAATGCGCCAATGCGGCAAAGCCAGGCCAATCAGTCGTTTATAGACCTGCATTCCATCGGTGGTATTCATGGCAACAGACACCGGGCTCTGCTATTTGTCCTGCTGTCGCTCGGTTGGAATTGACAATCGGCTAAACCCTAACTGACCAGCGACATCCATGACAGTAACGACCGCCTGATGCGGTGCCATGGCGTCGGCACGGATGATAAAGGGGCGCTCATTATTGCTACCGGCATGTTTTATGATTGCTGCCTTGAGTGTTTTGGGATCACGATTCAGCACCCTTGCACGGTTAATGAAATATTCTCCGGCGGCGTTGACAGTCACCTCTACTACCTCTTCCTTGGGCGCCTCTTCCTCTGCACTGGCCTTGGGCAGGTCAACCTTTACGATTGACTCTTTTTGAAAAGTCGTCGATACCATGAAGAAAATCAGCATCAGAAAAACCACGTCAATCAGTGGGGTCAGATTGACATCGGGTTCTTCCTGTCTCTTTGGACGCAAATTCATATGGCTTACGTCTTATTACTACCAGATTGTCTCATCTGCGTATCCTCTTCGCGTTCGCCATGTATCACTTCCACCAGCTTTAACGCCTCTTCCTCCATACGCACGACATACTCATCCAGCAGGCCCCTGAAATATCGATAAAACATCAGTGACGGGATGGCCACCACCAGTCCGGAAGCGGTAGTGATCAGCGCCTCGGATATACCACCGGCCAGCAGGCTGGCATTACCGACACCTGAGGTGGTGATGGTATTAAATACCTTGATCATACCGATGACGGTCCCCAACAGACCCAGCAGCGGTGTAATGGAGGCGATAGTGCCCAGCGTATTCAGAAAACGTTCCAGCTCATGCACCACATGCCGTCCGGTTTCCTCAATCGCCTCCTTCATGACTTCGCGATCATGCTGCAGGTTGACCAGACCAGCGGCGAGAACACGCCCCAATGCCGAGCCACGTTTTAGCTGCTGCAACGCCTCCTGATCGAAAGACTGATCCCTGAAGCTACTCCAGACATCGGCAACCAGATTGGGTGGAACCACCTTTTTTTTCTGTAAAGACCAGAAACGTTCAGCGATGATGGCAAATGCCACGATTGAACACAGCAGGATCGGGACCATTACCCATCCGCCAGCTTTTACAATCTCAAACACAGATCACTATTCCCCAGAACCGTTAATGTGGGCCGCATAATACTTTATTTTGAGGCTGTGTGCTCAGTGCTGGATTGCCAGAAGCGTCGTCTGTCCTGACGGTAGATCGAGCGTTCGTAGTTACCCGCCTGATCCTGAAATCGATAACGTATCATGCCGGTATTGGCGGTTGTCCACTGCTCCACCCCGGACCGCACGTAACGCGCCGTCACCTGCGGCTTGGGAAAACCAAAGCGATTTCGAAAACCGGCCGAATATACGACCTCATCGGGCTGTACACTATCGATAAATTCACGCGATGATGACGTCGCACTACCGTGATGTGGTGCCAGCAGTACATCCGCCCGCAGCTGGTGGCGATTATTCACGATTAGTTTTTGTTCAACCGCCTTTTCAATATCACCGGTTAACAGCACGCTGCCACCTGGAGCTGACACCTTTAACACACATGAGCGGTTGTTCTCCGAGGTTTCAACGTTGGTATTCGGATGCAGGAATTCAAAACTTACGCCATCCCATTGCCATTGATCGCCCGCCCGGCAGGCATTGGCGGAGTCAGGGCCTGCCAGGTAGTGCGACCCCGGCATTACGGTCAGTTTTCTGACCGGCATCTCCCGACGAATACTGCCGTAGCCACCCACATGGTCCCGGTCATCATGCGACAGCACCACATGATCCAGTTCACGTATACCTTCATGCCAGAGGTACGGCAGAATGACACGCTGGCCAACATCAAAACCACTGTCATTACTAAAACCTGTGTCATACAACAGGGTATGTCTGGCGGTTCTAACGACAACCGCAAGGCCCTGACCCACATCCAGAACATCTACCTGAAATTCATCCCTGTCGACCGGGCTGGATGCGGACATCAACAATGGCGCCAGCAATAATAAACCTCCAATCCGGTAGACATTGATGCGGTGAAACAATACCAGCGCAAGACCCGCCAGTGCACACAACATGACCCAGATAGTGGGATTTTCCGGGTGTAGTACCGCATAGGGGCTGTTACTTGCCGGTAACAGCAATAACCACAGCCACTGCATCAGGGTATCTGCCAGGCCCAGCACAAGACCACCCAGGAAGGGGGAAAGCGATGTAAAGAGTGCGCCTGCCAGCGACAGCGGCACCACCAGTAGACCAACCCAGGAAACCGCAATAATATTCATCAGCGGCGCAACCACAGACACCTGTGAAAAGAACAGGCTGGTGAGCGGCAACAGTCCCAGGGCCAGCACCCACTGTATTTGAAATAGCTGACGCCAACGACTGCTCTGCGGTGTTCGACCAAGGGCCAGTAGAATCACTGCAACCGCAGCAAACGATAGCCAGAAACCGATGGATATTATCGCCAGCGGATCAATCAGCAACACGACCAGCAGTGCTGCCTGCAAAACATCAATTGGCGATGTCATCCGTCGACTCAATACCGCGACCGCAACTACCGCGATCATTATCAGGGCGCGCTGGGTCGGAATGGCGAACCCGGCCATGGCCGCATACAGCAAGGCCGCAATCAATCCGCTAATAACTGCCACGTCCTGCGCAGGCCGTATCAGACACAGGCGTGCACTGATTCGCCATAACGCCCTTCCCAGCCAGAAAAACAGTCCATAGATGAGGCCAATGTGCAGCCCGGATATTGCCATCAAATGCACCGTGCCGGTACGCGTCATTACCTGCCACTGCTGTTGATTGATGTGCTGCCTGTCACCGGTGATCAATGCCACCAGCAGGCCGGCGTGTTCCCTGCCGGGCAATGTGCGCAGAATTTTTTCTGATAACAACTGCCTGAAACTATGCAATGTCGAAGTTTTCCCCAGCAATCGGGCCGTCGACGCCTGCCGCACATAACCGGTTGCCGCGATATCCTTGCCGAACAACCAGGCCTCATAATCCAGTCCACCCGGATTTGAGAAACCATGTGCGGGTTTGAGCTTAATTTTCAGCTGCCACCGCTGACCGGCATACAATTTCTGCTGTGGTCGGTACCAGCTTAGCCGAACCTTGCTGCGCCACGCTGTCTCGCTACCGTCAATGTCATGGACCTGAAAGTCAAAGCGACTTCTCTGTGGCTTATCTTGCGGGATGGAGACGATCTCTCCTGTCACCTCAATCGTCTGGCCATCTACTGACGATGGCAATGCAGGCGGGGCAAACAGGTACACATGTCCGGTCAACCATAATCCCCCGATAATGAATATGGCAATTAACTGCAGCCATGCAGCACGATGCCTGAACATGACGATCGGCAGCAGGATCAATAACAGGCCACACCACCAGGGTTCAGGCAATTCCGGCAAGTAGCTGGCCGCAACAACACCCAGCAGGAAAGCCAGACCCGTCATACCCAGGATTTTTTGCTGATTACGCCACATAAGTCAAAAAGATTATGGGAGAATGTAAGACTATTACCAAGTGCCTGTTTACCGGATCACTCCCTAGATGCGTTTAAAAGTTCTCACATGGCTGGTTACTCAATATACCGAGGTGCGGGAGCACAGGAGCCTGGGGATTTTTGGCAAACTGCTTGATGATCCCTACCTGTTTCACCTGAATGAACGCTCGGTGCCCGGCGCCTTCGCTGTAGGTCTGTTTTGTGCGTGGATACCTCTGCCTTCTCAAATGATTATCGCCGCAGCCGCTGCCATTGTATTTCGCGTTAACGTACCTTTATCGGTATTACTGGTATGGATTACCAATCCGGTCACTATCCCGCCCATGTTTTATTCCGCCTATGTGGTCGGCAGTTGGCTAACGGGTGACCCGGCACAGAACTTCGAGTTTCAGCTCAGTCTGGAATGGATGAAAAGTGAACTCGGCGCCATCGGCGAACCCCTGCTGATTGGCTGCGCTATCCTGGGCATCACCAGCTCTCTCACCGGTTACCTGCTGATGCGTGCCCTGTGGAACGAAAGGCTCTCAAGGTTTCTGCATATCAAGGTTGAGCGTCATCAACGCACACGAAAACGCAGAATCCTCAAGTCCTAACTAAATCGTAACTGGCCCTCAGCCAGGTGCCAGACATGATCCATACCAGCTGCCATGGATTCGTCATGTGTCACCATTACCAGGCTGGTATTGAGTTCGGTGTTCAGCTCCAGAAATAATTCATAGACACGACGCGCTGTTCGGTTATCCAGATTACCGGTCGGTTCGTCTGCCAGCACACAGTTCGGCGAATTAATCAGTGCCCGTGCGATTGCTGCTCGCTGACGTTCACCACCTGACAGCTCTGAGGGCTTGTGGTTTATACGCTGCTCCAGACCAACACGTGCCAGCATATCACTTGCCTGCTTGCTTGCCTGTTCGTGTTTGATACCGGCGATCAATAACGGCATGGCGACGTTTTCAAGTGCACTAAACTCCGGCAGCAGGTGGTGAAACTGGTAGACAAAACCCAGCGTACGATTTCTCAGTTGGCCAAGTTTCTTTTCATTCAGTCCGGCAATGTCCTGACCCGCGATACTGATCTGGCCACTGCTTGGCTGGTCCAGGCCACCCAGTAGATGTAGTAATGTACTCTTGCCCGCACCCGACATCCCGACTACCGCAATACGGGCGCCCTGGATTACGCTGAGGTTGATGTCGTTCAGCACATGGATATCGGCGTCACCCTGCGTATAGGATTTACTGACTCCCCGGCAAATCAGAACTGCATCCTGATCATCACTCATAGCGTAGCGCCTCTACCGGATGTGTCTTTGATGCCCGTAGTGCAGGGTACAGTGTCGCCACCATGCTCACGGCGAAACTCACGCCACAGACCAGCAGGACATCGGACCACAGTATCTGCGATGGCAGTACACTAATATAATAAATACTGGGATCCAGAAAGCGGGTTTCAAATTGCCGCTCAATAAACTGCACAATAGATTCAACATTACTGGCCAGCATGACACCGCCGAGCATACCGATCAGTGTGCCCAGCAGTCCGATCACCGTCCCCTGTACCATAAACACCTGCATGATACTGGCCGGTGATAATCCCAGGGTACGCAGAATGGCAATATCTGACTCCTTGTCAGTGACCACCATCACCAGTGTTGAAACAATATTAAAGGCGGCAACCGCGATAATCAGTGACAGGATGACAAACATCACGGTCTTTTCCATCTTCACTGCGCGGAAAAAATTGGCATGTCGTCGGGTCCAGTCGCTCACATAGTAGCCAGCACCCAGTTGTTGCGCGATTTCATAACGCTTTTGCGGTGCATCAAACAGCTTATCGATTTTTAAACGCACACCACTGACTTCACCCTTCATACGCATCAGGCGAGCTGCGTCCTCCACATGCATCAGGGCCAGGCCGCTATCAAACTCATGCATCCCCACTTCAAACGTGCCCAGCAGGGTAAATCGCTTGAGCCTGGGCATGACGCCTGCTGGAGAAACGTTCAGCTGCGGGGAGACCACGGTAATCTTGTCCCCGGGCCAGACGCCTAACGAACGTGCCAGTTCATGGCCCAGAATGATACCAAACTCACCGGGCTTGAGATCAGCCAGCGCGGCATCCTTCATTTTATCTGCCACTGCTGACACGCTCGGTTCGTGTTCTGGCACAATGCCGCGGATCAGGGCCGCATGAACATTGCCTGCGTGGCTTAACATGACTTCACCGCGGACGAAGGGGGCACTACCGCGGATGTCTTTATCCGCCACCAACGCCTCACTCACCTTTTGCCAGTCCTGCAAGCCGCCATGGGTAGCAGACACCGTGATATGTGATGTCATCACCAGAATCCGGTCCCGCAATTCCTGTTGAAAGCCATTCATGACGGACAGCACCGTAATTAACAGGATAATTGCCAGCGCTATCCCGAAAATAGAGATAGACGAGATAAATGAAATAAAGTGATTTCGTTTTTTCGCACGCAGGTAGCGAAGACCGATAAACAGTTCCAGCGGATAGCTCATGGAGCGCGATTAAACCATAGATAGACCAGCTTTGGACAATTCATCATCACTGAACCGCAACAACATGGAAAACCGCCATTTCTGCCATATGTATGTCAAAAATTACTGCCATGTCTGCCATTTGGCAGACTGAGTAACGATATTCGTTATTGCTTAGAATCTGAAAAAACTGATTTTTCTTTTTATTTTCAAACGGTTAGTTATTTCCACAATTTAATGACATTTTTTCCTGATATTGGTACAGTTCCTGCTCACTAACTTGGTAACTAAGGGCTAAGTCGAAGCCGTCATTTTTATGGACATTAGCAGCTTCAAGGACATTAGCCCGATGACGGAGAATTCAGGAGATTATCCATGCGTAAATTTTTATTATTATTTCTGGCACTCTTTATGACTGCTGGCATCCCGATGGTTCACGCCGACGATGGCGGCAAGCCAGCAGAAGAAGAAGAGAAAGAACCTGAATGCGATTAAGTAATAACACCAAGAATAACTACAACTACAACTATAACAATCATGGACCACATGAATTCGTTTCACGACTACCGGCATCTTGCCGGTAGTCGGAATACCCATAATCCCGCGGATTATGAAATCAGGCTCATCCGGGCCTTAAACAATAACATCTAGATGAAAAAAATCCTTAGGAGGAAACCATAGATGAATAAGCTGTATAAAGTGTTAGCATCAAGCGTAGTGATCGCCGGCTTGGCAATGTCAGGCACAGCGTCTGCTGCCAAATTGAAAGTAGGCATTACCCCTACAACAGGTTCTGTTACTGTGAAGCATCAAGGCAGGAACATGAAGATCATGCGTAACCAGAACCAGAAGAACACTGTGGCTCCTGCATTCGCAAAGACTTCACGTAAGTGCCCTCCATTCTGCATCCAGCCATCTACTCTGGCGCCTGGAGTGGAAACCATCGGTGAAGTGGAAGTCATTGACTACGCAAAGAAAATGTCTGATGGTGACAACAGCATTATCGTCGTTGATTCGCGCACCCCTGACTGGGTAGGCAAAGGTACCATCCCTTCAGCCAAGAACCTGCCATGGACCAAACTGAACCCTGCCAAGGGTGCTGACCCGATTTCCATTGGTGAAATCATGGAAGAAGAATTTGGTGCGAAGCAACAGGAAGGCCTGTGGGATTTCTCCAATGCCAAAACAGCCGTCATGTTCTGTAATGGTATGTGGTGCGGTCAGTCTCCAAACAACATCAAGAACCTGCTGAAGTTTGGTTACCCTGCACACAAAATCAAGTGGTACCGTGGTGGCATGCAGGACTGGGCTATCCTGGGTCTGAGTACAGCCAAGTAACAAGCGCACGTAAAAATACAGAATTAAAGTTGGTCTATCCCGGCGTTAAGCCGGCACTTCAAAGGGTGGCAAGCGATTGCCACCCTTTTTTTATGGTCAAGGATGACCGGTATGTCGCGGGCGCATGGACGCGCAGGAGCGACGATGGTCAAGGATGACCGGTATGTCGCGGGCGCATGGACGCGCAGGAGCGACGATGGTCAAGGATGACCGGGTCGATAATTGCTCCTGCGATATCGACACTTCCGCCATCCATGGCGGTCGTATGGACGCGCAGGAGCGACGATGTCCAGGGATGAACAGGCCGTTCACGGACATCCTGTCCTTCACGGCACTTGTACGTCCTGTACATCGTATGCCGCGAGAGGCACGACTACAGGGATAATGGTATGGACCCACTCCACTTCTTAATCGGCCTCGTAGTGGGCCAAAATGGAGTTTCAAGCAACCATTCAACAAAAGCGGAGTGGATCCAAAT
>JAPHTU010000024.1 GCA_026196145.1 Gammaproteobacteria bacterium | reverse complement strand
TGACTTGGCATACAGGGCATAGAGCTGGTTGGCGACGCGCGGATGGTCTTCGCGCGTGTCGTCCTTGCCAATACCATCTTTCATGAGGCGGGAAAGCGATGGCAGCACATTGACGGGCGGATAAATACCGGCATTGTGTAATTCGCGACTCAATACAATCTGCCCCTCGGTGATATAGCCAGTCAAATCGGGTATCGGGTGAGTAATGTCATCACTGGGCATACTGACAACCGGTACCAGTGTAATAGAGCCTGCTCTGCCGTCAATCCGCCCTGAGCGCTCATAAATTTCGGCCAGATCGGAATACAGGTAGCCGGGATAACCCTTACGGGTCGGCACATCGCCCTTCGCTGTAGCGACTTCACGCAAAGCCTCGGCATAGTTTGTCATGTCAGTCATTAAAACCAGCACATGACGGTCGAGTTCAAAGGCAAGATATTCTGCTGCGGTCAGTGCGGACCGCGGCAGGGACAGTCGTTCAAGCGGTGGATCATCGGCATGATTCATGTACATGACGACATTGCCGAGCACACCATTGGATTCAAAGTCGGCCTCAAAGAAATGCGCATCGGCATGCGAGATGCCCATGGCCGCAAAAATAATTGAGAATCCACTTTCGTCACCCAGTAGTTTTACCTGCCTGACAATCTGTGCCAGCAGATGATTATGCGGCAGCCCGGAGCCTGAAAATATCGGTAGTTTCTGCCCTCTTACCAGTGAGTTCAGGCCGTCGATAGTCGATATGCCTGTTTGAATAAACTCCTTGGGATAGCTGCGTGCGGCCGGGTTCATCGAAGAACCATTAATATCATAATAGCGATCGGAAATAATCGGTGGGCGGCCATCTCTGGGCAGTCCAATGCCATTAAATACACGTCCCAGAATGTCTGGTGATAGCGCCAGGCGGAACGGCTCTTCCAGGAATCTGGCCCAGGTGTCTTTTAGCGATAAATCATCAGTCGATTCCAGGACCTGAATCAGCACCATCTCATTCGAGGTACGGATAACCTGCCCGTTACGTATATTACCCTGGCTGTCTTTGATCAGGACATGGTCGCCATAGCCGACACCCGCGACATGTTTCATGTAAAGCAGACCGCCTTCTGCCTTGTGTGCTGACTGAAACTCTAACTGCTTCATGCTGAGGCCTTCTTTGTGGTTTCATATTCGGCATGTATCTGGCCCATGACCCGCTTTATTTCACTGCGGAACTGTTCCAGTGATTCGATATGTTCACTGTCGTACTGGGATTTCAGCCGTTTTACCTTGCTGATCAACGGCAGTCTTGAAAGGTGTTGTACCGGCACGCCAAGATCGATTAACTCGGAACCCCGCTGATATACACTCAGCACAAGGTCGAGCAACAGAAACTGTTTCTGCGCAGATGCATAGCTGTCGACTTCATCCAGTGCACTTTGCTGCAATATGCCTTCACGTACCATGGAGGCGCTTTCCATGACCCAGCGTTGTTCAGATGACAGGGCCTCCGGGCCAACCAGGTTAACGATGCGTGCCAACTCGTTTTCCTGTGCCAGCAATGCCATAGCCAGGTTGCGCCTGTCCAGCCATTTCGGGTCTATATTGGTTTCCCACCATTGTGCCGCCTGTTTGATATGTTCGGAAAAACTGCTGTTCCAGTCGATTGACGGGTAATGACGCGCATCGGCCAGCTCTTTCGATAATGCCCAGAAGGTCTGGATAATTTCCTTGGTATGCGTGGTGACCGGTTCAGAGAAGTCTCCTCCCGGTGGCGAGACCGCGCCAATCAATGAGACCGAACCTGTTGCACCGCTTAATGCCTTGACCCGCCCCGCCCGTTCATAAAATGCAGACAGACGGGAAGCCAGGTAGGCGGGATAACCTTCTTCAACCGGCATATGGCCGAGACGTCCGCCCACTTCACGCAATGCCTCCGCCCAGCGGCTGGTGGAGTCCGCCAGCATCACCACATCCAGCCCCTGGTCCCTGAAATACTCGGCCAGGGTAATGCCGACATAAATTGAGGCCTCACGTGCGACCACCGGCATGTTGGATGTATTCGCAATAATCAGTGTACGTTCCATCAGTGGTCGCCCACTGTTCGGGTCAGTCAGTTCGGGAAAGCTTTTCAGAATATCAACCAGCTCATTGCCGCGTTCGCCACAGCCGACATAGATCACAATATCGGCATCGGACCAGCGGGCTATCTGGTGCTGTACCATGGTCTTGCCTGCACCAAAGGGTCCGGGAACGGCTGCCTTGCCACCTTTAAGCAGCGGGAAAAAGGTATCCAGTATGCGTTGACCCGTAATCAGGGGTTCGGATACACGATCTCTCTTGGCAAAAGGCCTGGGCTTTCTGACCGGCCAGCGATGATACAGTTTTAGTTTGTGGATGCTGCCATCGGGCCTGCGTATGCGACCAATGGTTTGTTCAATGTTGTAGTTGCTTGATGGTGCCAGTTCCAGAAGTTCGCCATTAATATCGGGTGGCACCAGGATCCTGTGCCGGATCAGCTCGGTCTCCTGCACGCTGCCGATTATCTCACCGCCACTGATTTTCTGACCGGTCTCTATGTTATCCGCTGCAACAAAAGGCCATAGCTTTTCACGATCAAGCGAAGGTATGCGTACACCCCTCGGGATATAGCTTCCATGTGCCTCAACAATGGACTGTAGCGGCCTTTGGGTGCCATCAAATATCTGGCTCAGAAGCCCGGGCCCCAGTTCAACACTTAAGGGATAGCCCAGTGTATAAACTTCATCGCCCGGGCGCAGTGAAACGGTCGATTCATATACCTGTACAACAGCGTGATGTCCTTCGAGTACGATAATCTCGCCGATCAGTTGTAATTCCCCGACTTCAACCTGTTCGCCAATACGTGCCGATTTAACTTCAACCGTGACAATGGGGCCGTTAATTTCAATGACTTTATTCATTATTTATGGATTATCTGTTGCAGTTGCTCGACTGTTGAAAACAGCTTTTGCATGATGGATTGTTGTATCTGTGCCTCCAGTCTTTGCATACGACCTTCATAGCAGTTATCAATACGTACCAGATTATCTGGTGTGGTGATACGGATACCGCCCAGGGTTTCACAATCTGTTTGTGATATTTTCAGATGAACCGACTCTGGAACGTATTGTCGGGTAAATTCATCCCAGTGATCTTTAAGCAGCTGATGGTCGCGACTATTTAACTCTGCCACCAGTTTATCGTATGGCAATAGTTTGCAGGCTTCCTGTGTCCAGGCCCCCAGCACCTTGATGTAACCTTCCGGATCATTTTCAATGGCCCTGATGAAACGGTCTTTAACTGCCTTCATTACTCCCTCAACCAGGCTCCAGCGCAGCATGTCGAGCTTACGGTGTAGCTTGAGTTCATTGGCCTGTATCAGGCGTGCATATTCCCTGTCGGCAATAATCTTGCCGATCTTTGTTTCATGCTCCTCACGTAAGTGCAGTCGTTCCCTGGCTTCGAGCAGGATGTTGTCCCGCGCCTGTTCCGCACGCTCGTGATATTCAGCGGCGATATCATGAGCCTTGGTCAGAATAGCCTGCTTCAGTTCATCAACCGACGTGGCCTCGTTCATGGCGCCTCCCGATTCAGGACATGTGATCCCAGCTTTTCCGCTATTCTTGTCGACAGAAAGGAATCCAGTTTTCCCGGTTCGTGGATAGATGGTACTTCCACCATCAGGATATCCCCGCCCTCCTGCTGTATTGGGCTGAATACGTCACGCAGCTTGTTCGCTATATATTGTTCGACAACCAGAAATGCCCGTTGCTGCTGTTTTTGCAGCTCTTCTACAAGATCGCGCACCGCCTGGTCGTCCGGGTCATCGAAGGCCTCGAAGCCAATCAGCCGGAAGCCCCTGACCAGGGCCTGGGAGCCAATGGCTATTGAACGCGTGTGTGTGGTTTCCTGATCCATGCCTAGCAGTCGCTAGATCTTGCCGAGTAACAGGATACTGACAACCAGGCCATAGATAGCGATACCTTCTGCCAGTCCCAGGTACACAAGGCTACGGCCAAATAGTTCCGGCTTTTCTACAATAACGGCCAGTGCCGCGGAAGCGACCGGTCCAACCGCAATACCTGCGCCAATTGTTGCGCCTGCCGTGGGCAAGCCGATACCGAGTAGCGCAAGCCCCATTCCCATGGAAATTTCCTTAATGCCGCCTGGTGCGTCCATCTGTGCCATGACATCCTGAACACCCATCGTTATCAGTGCCAGCACTGTCAGGGAAAATACGGCAATGTTGAAAAACACAGATTGCCTGATTCGTTTGGTTGAAGATACAGAGGCCGGTTCATAGGTCAGATAAAAACCGGTCGCGATCGTACCGAGTACGATAAGTGTCACTATTGCCAGCAGGTAGTACATGCGTTCTCTCCTTATATCAAACAGTTAGGTGTATCGATAACGTGTATTTGGTTCAGCCAGGGTTAGTGGTACAAATACATTTCCATCTCCCTGAAAGTATCGTGACAGGCCTTCGTAGTATTCCAGTCTGAGCACCTGGATCATGACTATAGCGGCTTCGAAGACGATCACAAACAGGTTGCCCAGTACCATGATGATCCAGTAACCGGTGTCCGGCAGCATTTCGGCTATGGCATAAACGGCCAGCATCAGTGCGACATGATTGAGCGTGAAAGCACCAACGCGCAGAAATGACAGTACATTTGATACCAGGCTGATCAGTGATTCGAATAACTCGATAGAAACAACAATCAGTCTTTCCTGTTTAGGTGACGTATTGGTCTGCCATAGATAGTGAGCCATCATGCCCAGGGCCGCCGTCAGCAGCAACACTGGAAAGACCAACATGGCTGCCGGCGATTGTTGCAGGGTAAAAAACAGTACCAGCGAAATCAGCCCCAGCAGGCCGGGTAATCCCCCGGGCGAGAATAACGCCCGTTGATAGCTTGCGACAGTGATGTGGTTATATATATTGAGCAGGATCGAAAGCCCGACAAAAGCAACACCGATGTAAACGGCAATAAGCAGGACCGATACCGGGTCATGCAGCGGGGAATGCCAGAGCGGTGTCAGCAGATGTTCATTGCCGAAGATACTGCCGTACATGAATCCAAAAAAGGTAGAGGAAATACCATTGGCCAGCAGCAGGTAGGTAAACTGCTTCAAAACCTTTCTCAAGGCGATAGCGGCAGTGAATAATACGGCGCCGTGACCAATATCACCGAACATCATGCCAAACAGCAACACACTACTTATTGCAAAAATCCATGTAGGGTCGACTTCTGCATAGCGTGGTGTACCAAAATTACGCGTCAATGTTACGAATGGACTTAACCAGCGTGGATAGCGAATAACCGTTGGCACCCTGTCATACTCCTCGGCAACCGGTTCATGACTCTCTATGTGTAACGGATGATTAAGTGCCTGCTCCAGTTGTTCGGCAAGCACGGGAAGTTCCTTTTCGGGTATCCAGCCATGAATCACCGCAAGCTCTCCCTTGCAGCGTGCCGAGTTACCCAGCTTGAAGACCGGCTCAACCAGCTTTAGTGTACGCCAGCAGGCCAGTAAATCATCCATTTCCTCATTGGCCCTGGTAATCCTTTTTTTAACATGTCGGTTGCGGTCGGCCTGCAGTTCCTCGTAACTTTTTATCAGTTCATCATGTATTACTTTCGGTGTATCGCGAAAAGCCTCGGGAATGGGAAAGGTTCGATAACCGGCAGCATGCAGAACACTTTGCATGTTATCTTCTCCATGACCGAGTAACCCGGCAATTAGCACATGGGTCTGGTGCTTTTCACGATGAAAGACCTCAATGATATACCCTGCCAGCCCGGCGGCCTGTCTGAGGCGACTCAGATTTTCTTCAGGGACCACGCCAACCTGCAGGTCGAGGAATGATTTTTTCTGCCGCAGCTGGTTCAGGTCGATATCCAGCCCGTAAAAATTATGTAGGGACCTTTGCAGGCTGCGAATGAGCTGCATTTCTTCTTCCGCTTCACGCTGATGCTCTTCGCAGTCCGAGCATTCGGCCCATAGCTCGGCAAGCCAGGCATCTACGTCACGCAATTTTTCTATGCTTGGGAACCAGCGGAAATCAAGCGGTGGTGCGGGCAACTCGACGTCTAGGTGCTCATATACCTTGTCATAACGATTTTGTGCGCTTTGATAGAGCTCACGATATTCCTGAGCCGGTGTTGAAGTCAGTACGTCCTTATACTGGTTGTTATTCAGATCAGGCGAAAAACAACCCGCCGATGCCAGCTCAAGGGCGGCCCTGGGCACCTCATCTGTCATTAGGTGAAAGGTAACGCGTTGCATGCGCAGGCCGTGTAGCATAGCTAGCCCGTATATCTCATCAGGATCTCGGGAGATGGCGCTGAACTGGTGCGGATGAACGCCGCGCTGGAGGCCAAAAGGTAGCTGTAGCTACCTTTTTGGTGAAGCGCAAGTTCAGCCGTGCCAGAACAAGCCAGAACCGAGATAGGCTTCTTAATAAACACGTTGTTTTTTGGTACTTGTCCCATCATTCATTCACTTTTAAATGTCACGTTAATACATGCCGCCTGGTGAGAAATCCGGGCTATTCACCTAGCCCCATGGCAAAACTCACGATGTCGCTATCCAGAGATAACTGCTGTCCCTTCAGGATCCCCCTGACACGCAGTAATTGTTTCTCTCGCAAAATGAGCCACGACAGTGCCCTGGCGATCATGCTCTCCTGTTGTTTGAGAATATCCCATGTTTGTTTTTCTATGACACGTTCCAGTGCCAGCTCGATATCAAACAGGCTTCTACGTTCACCGATGATCTTGCCTAGTTCTTCGGGTAAACGTTCAAACACACGATCTGCACTATCCAGGTTAACCAGTGTATATAGTTTTGATGAAGATAGATGGCGGCCACCCGGTGATAGCAGATACCAGGTTTCCGGTGCCTGTAGATGATAGGTAAAACGATAGCGTATCAGCCAGATCAGGTTATGGCGATCAACAATAGGGCCTAGCAGCCTGTTGAGCCATAATTTGTCAATTTCCGGCATCAGGCCAATAGAATTGACCATATCGTTA
>JAPHTU010000336.1 GCA_026196145.1 Gammaproteobacteria bacterium | reverse complement strand
CATTGCTTTCCTTGAGTTGTTTGAATTCCTGAAAGATGATGGCTGACTCATCCTCAGATATACCAATACCGGAATCGCGCACTTCTATACGAATATTGTCACCCTCGCGACGAGCGATAACCATGACTGATCCCTGGTCGGTATAGCGCAGGGCGTTGGATACAAAGTTTTGTAGCACACTTCTTAGCAGGGTCAGGTCGCTTCGTGTTCCCATCGATGTGGGCACTACACGTAGTCGTATGCCTTTTTCCGCAGCGAGTACACTGAATTCATTGTCGATAGCATTGAAGATCTGTTGTATCGGGAAACGTGAGATGTCGGGCTTCATACTGCCGGAATCCAGCTTTGAAATATCAAGCAGTGCCTTCAGCAGGGACTCCGCGGTTGTCAGGGCAGATAATGCACTTGTTGCCAGGTTCTCCTTGTCTTTATTGCCTTCTACAGCAAGATCTTCGCGTAGTGCACTCATATAAAGCTTTGAAGCGCTGAGTGGCTGGGTCAGGTCATGACTGGCGGCGGCAAGGAAGTGTGTTTTAACCTTGGTGGCGTCTTCAGCACGCTGCTTGGCCTGCTGTAACTCGATGTTTACCATGGAAAGCATTTCAGTTCTTTCTTCAACCTTTCGCTCAAGGTTCAGGTTGGTTGCCTCAAGCTCTTTTTCGGCCTGTTTGAGTTCCGTAATATCAGTGAATGTCGTGATAAACCCGCCATCCGGCATCCTCGCGCCACGGGTCTGGACCACGCGGCCATCCTGCCAATAACGCACAAAGGTATAGGGTTTTCCATGGCGCAGAAAATTCATGCGCTTGTGGATCTCATCTTCATACTGCGCCTCGTCCGTGTTTAATATATTGCCCAGTCCACGTTCGGCATTGAAGCGGATGACTTCCTCGATGGGTTTTCCTACCTGCAGGAAGCCGTCCGGATAATCAAACAGTTTGACATAGGTGCGGTTCCACGCCGTAAGGCAGAGGTGCTGGTCTACAACACTCACGCCCTGGCTAATATTGTCAATGGCGGCCTGCAGGATCTCACGGTTAAATTGCAGGGCCTCACCGGTCTTTCCCAGTAGGTGAAACAAGTCCTCGTCATCCTTGTTACTGGATGCCGCTGTCTTGATCAAATGTTCTGCTGTTGCACCGCCAATGCTGCTGGCCAGTAAATGCTCGGCCAGCTTGATACTGTTCTGGTCCGCCAGCCTGGAGGAGGTTTGATCGATATCGTAGCCATGCTCCATAAAAAACCGCCGGGTGCGATCTTCGCCGGTGAATCGACTGCAAAGTTCAAACAGGTCGCGCATGCGAAAACTGACCTTGCTGACAGGTGACGGTGTAAGCAGGTTGTCTGCCTGCTCAACATAGGCGCTGGCCTGGAGCTTGTCGGTGAAGCTTGCGTGCGCACGCATCGACATCACCACGTAGAAAGCGATATTCGCCAGCAGACTCCAGAAGACACCGTGTGTCAGGTAGTCATCGAAAGTGATGCCAAAAAGTGCACGTGGACTCAGCCACGTGTGACCGAGAAAGCCAGAGCTGATGAAATTCTCTGGCAGGAAAGCGGCATTGGCGAGCGATGGTAATAACAGGGTATATAGCCACAGTATAAAACCTGCGCTCAGGCCCCAGAAGGCACCATCGCTATGACCCTTTCGCCAATAGAGCCCGCCGATAATTGCCGGCATGAACTGTACCGCAGCGGCGAAAGATAGCAGGCCAATACTGTAGAGCGGTATGTTACTGGCGGATATTTGATAATAGCCGTAGGCCAGTATCATCAGTATCAGGATGGTTGTTCGGCGAATGAGCAGTAGTGTTTTGGAAAAGTCCTGCCCTTGTTCGGTCTTTATGTAGCGCAGGATGAGGGGAAAAATGAGGTCATTGGACACCATGGTGCTAAGAGCAATCGCTGCGACAATGACCATGCCGGTGGCTGCCGAGAAACCACCGATATAGCTGATAATGGCAAGCGTGGTATTGCCATTGATCATTGGCAGGGTTAGTACAAAAAGGTCTGCGTTGTCTCGACCTTCCAGAGTCTGTATGCCGGCGGCAACAATCGGTATCACGGCAATACTGAATATCAGCAGGTAAACGGGAAAACCCCATCGCGCGCTGCCGATTTCATTGCCTTTTCCCTCTACGGCCATGACATGAAACTGGCGTGGCAGGCAAATAATCGCGGTGGCTGCCAGTAATGTGCGAGTGAAGAAACCGGTAGAGAACTCCCAGTCACGAAATGGTGAATACATAATCGTCAGGGGGTCAGGTGCGCCGTCACTGTTCAGGCTGATATCGAAAATCATAACGACGGCGAGTGATGCCACCACCATGAAGGCCACTAATTTGACAATCGACTCCAATGCGATGGCACGCATCATTCCTCTATGGTGTTCACTGGCATCGATTGTGCGTGCACCAAACAGAATGGCAAATACGGCCAGTATGATACTGAGCGCAAACGCTGTGTCCGGGAGCCATGGTGAACCACTTGTTGTCAGTGATGGTACGGTCAATTGATCGTAGGCGCTGACGATGGCCCTGATCTGCAGAGAGATATAGGGCAGTGTGCCGATCAGTGCGATGAGGGTAGCAATTGCTGCCACCCGCCGGCTTTTGCCATAACGGGTTGAAATAAAGTCCGCGATGGAGGTGGTCTTCTCGCGCTTGCTTACCGCTACCAGCTTACGTAGAAACGGGGTAAGAAATACGAAAACGATAATCGGGCCCAGGTAAATGGAGAAATAATCCCAGCCTGAAGTTGATGCATTGCCGACTGCGCCAAAGTAAGTCCACGAGGTGCAGTAGATGGTAATCGAAAGTGTGTAAATCAGCGGCTGATACTTTGAATATTCGTCCCCCGTATGCTGGTCACCCCGGTAGGCAATATAAAACAGGATGACCAGATAAAGGGACGTATAAAAGATAATGATATCTTGGCTGATCAAATCTAGTCTCTATGTTGCTGCAATTATTGAAAATGCCCGGGTATTCATGGATGCCGTCTTTTCGCTGATTATGGCCTATTTTTCAGTTTATTGTTGCTTGTGTAGTGAATAGTCTGCGGCGATACCAGTATGCTGGAGCATTTTGTCAGCCGCCTAAAAGTTGCAGATACACAGTCAAGTATTAACATTCTTCTATTCTCAGTATTGAATAATACGAAGAATATTAATACTTAACTATCGCTATACTTTATCCAGCCGGGTGGGATCAGGCTGGTTCTTTAGCTATATATTCGGGTACTGTAATGGAAATGACGCCAGGTCAACGATTCAGACAAGCAGTGACAGAAGAAAAGCCACTTCAGTGTGTTGGCACGATTAACGCGTATCACGCAAAGCTGGCGGAGGCCACGGGATACAAGTCGTTGTATGTGTCCGGAGGGGGGGTCGCAGCTGGCTCCTGTGGTATTCCGGACCTGGGCATTACGACACTTGATGACGTGTTAACCGATGTTCGGCGTATTACAGATATTACTGACCTGCCGGTACTGGTTGATATTGATACCGGCTGGGGTGGAGCATTCAATATTGCACGTGCAATCAAGTCGATGACCAAGGCCGGTGCGGCAGCAGTTCATATTGAAGATCAGGTGCAGCAAAAACGTTGCGGCCATCGGCCCAACAAGGCCATTGTTTCACAGGCGGAAATGGTTGATCGAATCAAGGCCGCGGTAGATGCCAAAACCGATCCGGACTTTGTCATTATGGCGCGTACCGATGCACTGGCTGTGGAAGGCCATGATGCCGGTATAGAACGAGCCTGCGCATACGTGGAGGCCGGTGCGGATATGGTGTTCCCCGAGGCAGTCACCGATCTGGATTTTTTCCGCGAATTTGCCAGGGCAGTTGGTGTGCCGATACTGGCAAATATTACCGAATTCGGTAACACGCCATTATTTACCGCGGCAGAACTGGCATCAGTTGATGTCAGTATTGCGTTATACCCATTGTCTGCGTTCAGGGCGGCCAATGCAGCGGCACTTAACGTATACAAGTCAATAAGACATAGCGGTACACAGCAGGATGTGGTCCCGATGATGCAGACACGCAATGAGCTGTATGAATATCTTGGGTACCACGAATTTGAGGAAAAGCTGGACAGGCTGTTCGCAGAAAATGCAAACGAGAAGGAGGACTAGATATGGGAGCAATTCAACAAATGCCTAAAGCAAAGAAATCAGTTGCACTTTCCGGTACACCGGCAGGCAACACGGCGATCTGTACAGTAGGTCGTACCGGTAATGACTTACACTATCGCGGCTACGATATTCTTGAGCTTGCAAGAGAATGCGAGTTCGAGGAGGTCGCGTTTTTAATTGTGCACGGCAAACTACCCAACAAGGAGGAATTGTCCTGTTACAAATCGAGGCTGCAGTCTTTGCGCAACCTTCCGCAGGCGGTAAAAACAGCACTGGAACAGATACCATCATCTGCGCATCCCATGGATGTCATGCGGACCGGTTGTTCCGTACTGGGCACCTGCTTGCCTGAAAAAGACGATCATAACAAGGCCGGTGCAAAAGAGATTACCGACAGGCTAATGGCCAGTTTTGGTTCGATCCTGTTGTACTGGTATCACTTTGCAGTGAATGGCAAAAGAATTGATCTGGAAACCGATGACGATTCAATCGGTGGGCATTTCCTGCATTTACTTCACGGCAAGAAACCATCGGACTCATGGGTGCGTGCCATGCATGCCTCCCTGGTGTTGTACGCCGAGCATGAATTCAATGCCTCAACATTCACCGGACGGGTGATAGCCGGTACTGGTGCCGATATGTACTCGGCGTTAACCGGCGCCATCGGCGCACTGCGCGGACCCAAGCATGGTGGTGCGAATGAGGTGGCCTTCGAAATTCAGCAACGTTATGACACGCCTGATGAGGCCGAGGCAGACATCCTTGAGCGCGTGGCACGTAAGGAAATCGTGATTGGCTTTGGGCATCCGGTCTATACGGTTAGCGACCCACGTAATGAGGTGATCAAGGAGGTTGCACGTCGACTGGCGGAAGAACAGGGCAATATGAAGATGTTTACGATTGCCGAGCGTCTGGAACAAACCATGTGGAATGCCAAGAAGATGTTCCCTAACCTTGACTGGTTTTCTGCTGTTTCCTACAACCTGATGGATATCCCTACTGCAATGTTTACTCCGTTATTTGTTATTGCGCGCACCTCGGGTTGGGGGGCACATATTATAGAACAGCGAGAGGACGGCAAGATTATACGTCCCAGCGCAAATTACGTCGGTCCGGAAAACATGGACTTTGTACCGATGGATCAACGTGCCTGATCGTTAGGTAATCTATATTTATATTTCGCAGGTAGTTATATGAGCAAGGCAGCGGTACTGGACGCAACACGTCAGGAGTTTGATCAGGTCATTCAGGATATTGTTGACTACGTCATGGACTATGATGTAACGACATCCGAGCTGGCAATGACAACGGCCCGCTATTGCTGGATGGATACCATCGGCTGCGGCATCCTGGCATTAAGGTACCCCGCCTGCACGAAAATGCTGGGGCCGGTAGTTCCAGGTGCCGGTATGAACAACGGGGCCCGTGTCCCGGGTACGGACTACGAACTGGATCCCGTTCGTGCGGCCTGGAATATTGGCGCGATGGTACGCTGGCTGGATTACAACGATACCTGGCTGGCCGCCGAGTGGGGGCATCCCTCCGACAACCTGGGGGCGATACTGGCGTTGGCTGATTACCTTTCGCGTAAAAATATCAGTGAAGGCAAGCAGCCGCTGACAATGCGTGATGTATTAATTGCCATGGTCAAGGCACATGAAGTGCAGGGCGTGATTGCACTGGAAAACTGCTTTAACTGCGTCGGGCTGGATCATGTGATGCTGGTCCGCATTGCCTCAACCGCTGTGTCGGCCTGGATGCTGGGATGTACGCGTGAGGAATGTTTGAATGCCGTTTCACACGCCTGGCTGGATGGATCATCATTACGAACCTATCGTCATGCGCCCAATACCGGTTCACGTAAATCATGGGCCGCCGGTGATGCCTCTGCACGCGGCCTGTTCCTGGCATTGATGGCCAAGCGTGGCGAGATGGGTTACCCGACATCGGTGACGGCGCCTACCTGGGGTTTTCAGGATGTGCTGTTTAACAAGCAGCCACTTGTGTTCAAACAGCCGTACGGTACCTACACCATGGAAAATATCCTGTTCAAGATTTCATTCCCCGCTGAGTTCCATGCACAAACGGCGGTAGAGGCCGCTGTTACACTGCATCCGCAGGTAAAGGATCGACTGGCTGATATTGAGCGTATAGAAATACAGACACAGGAATCCGGTGATCGCATTATCAATAAAACCGGCCCACTGGATAACCCGGCAGACCGTGATCACTGTATCCAGTATATGGTCGCCATTGGCCTGCTAAAAGGTGACCTGACCGCGGAAGACTATGAGGATGAGGTGGCCGCTGATCCCGCTGTGGATCAGTTGCGCGATATGATGGTGGTGCAGGAAAATGCGCGTTTTACACAGGAATACCTCGAGGCTGACAAGCGTTCTATCGGCAATTCGGTTCAGGTGTTCTTTAAAGACGGTACGGCCACCGAATGTATCTCGGTAGACTATCCGATTGGTCATCGACGTCGCCGTGAAGAGGGTATTCCGGTACTGGTTAACAAGTTTGAAAACAACATGCGCATCAAGCTTTCAGAAGAACAGGCGAATCGTCTTGATGAGTTGTGTGCGGACCAGGTAAGCTTTGAATCGCAACGAGTCGATGAGCTGATGTCGATGATGGTGGTCAGGCAAAGCTAGTTTCCATGTATTGAATAATCCTCTGTGAAAGCTGTCAGAGGTTTGTCAGAAATCATGTATTCCATCCCCTCCACGTATCCCTGAAGATTGCTCATGGATAATATGCCTGTTGTGAGGGAGTATGTCGTATTATTATCCTTCCATTGTATTCAAATCCTTTGCCTGGGAAAAACATGAAAAACACATTTACATTTGATCAGCCGGATAAAGATGGTTTTTTCGGTGAATACGGTGGCAGTTATATCCCTGAGCAGTTGCAGGAAATCATGGATGATATTACCGCTTCCTATCTGGATATTCGCCGGGATCCGGATTTTATAAGTGAGCTAACCGATCTCTATACCCATTTTGTTGGCAGGCCGAGCCCGATCTTTCATGCCAAAAATCTCTCGGCAAAGTATGGCGCAGACATATACCTGAAGCGAGAGGACCTGAACCATACCGGCGCCCACAAAATTAATCATTGCCTGGGCGAGGCGCTGCTGGCAAAGAAAATGGGCAAGAAGAAATTGATCGCTGAAACCGGCGCAGGTCAGCATGGTGTGGCACTGGCAACGGCCGCTGCCCTGGTAGGTCTGGAGTGCGATATCTATATGGGTGAAGTCGATATCAAGAAAGAGCACCCCAATGTGGTCCGTATGCAAATTCTTGGGGCAACCGTTATTCCCGCCACGCATGGAAGAAAAACCCTGAAAGAGGCAGTAGACGCGGCATTTGAAGGTTATCTAAAAGATCCGATTAACCAGCTATATGCTATTGGTTCTGTTGTTGGTCCACACCCGTTTCCGATGATGGTGCGTGACTTCCAGTCAATCGTTGGCAATGAAGCGAAAGTGCAATTTCAGGAAATGACCAGTGCATTGCCTGACAATATTGTTGCCTGTGTGGGTGGTGGTTCCAATGCTATTGGTATCTTCAGCGCCTTTCTTGATGACACAGACGTTAAGTTGCACGGTGTTGAGCCTTCAGGTCATGGGCTGGAACAAGACGGTGAACATGCGGCTTCTATTACCAAGGGAAGCCCTGGTGTTATGCACGGTTTTAAATCCTATATGCTGCAGGACCAGGAGGGTGAGCCAATGGAGGTTTATTCTGTTGCCAGTGGTCTGGATTATCCCTCGGTTGGTCCGCAGCACAGTTATCTAAAAGATATCGGCCGGGTCTCGTACAGCACGGTTGGTGACGCTGAAGCGATAGATGCCTTTTTTGAGTTATCAAGGCTTGAGGGAATTATCCCGGCAATTGAGTCAGCGCATGCGATAGCGCATGCATTAAAGCTTGCCAGCAGTGGAGAAAATGGCAGCATACTGGTTAACCTTTCCGGTCGAGGAGACAAGGATATTGATTTTGTCGTAGAAAATTACGGGTCAGATTATGGAGTGGCCAATACACTTTGAGCAGGCGGAACAGTTGCAGAAAGTCAGGTTATAGATAAATGAGTGACACTATTCGGGGATAATATTATGTTCGCAGTTATTTTTGAGGTTGTTCCAGACGGCAGCGGTAAAGCTGAATATTTGGAGATTGCAGCGGAACTACGTAGGCTGCTGGAAAACCGGGACGGTTTCATCTCGATTGAAAGATTTCAGAGCCTGAATGATGAAGGCAAGATCCTCAGCCTTTCTTTCTGGCGTGATGAGGCAGCGATAGCTGCCTGGCGTAATGAGATGGAACACCGAAGTGCCCAACAAAAGGGCAAGGCATCCTTGTTTGAATCTTACCGTATACGAGTTGCTGAGGTTGTTCGAGACTACACTCAGGATGAGAGGGAACAAGCGCCTGCCGACTCTAAACAAGTATTATCGTAATGTATTTGTCGCAGTTCATTCTCAAGTGCTGAATCCATAATGCTGCGATAAAGATAAGCAAGTCCTGTATAGCGAGTCATAAATTCATGACTCACCTCTTCAAATAGTTTAAATAGCAGGTATATGAATGAATACCTGTGCATGAAATCACTTTAAAGATAGCGCAGGTATAGATAGCCGGTCGCGATGCCGATGCTGAGTAGCATTAACGGGAAGGCCAGTAGCATGAATGGCAGGAATTGAATCCTGTGGCCGGCACGCTCCGCAAAGCCGGCAACAATCAGATTGGCGCTGGCGCCAATCAGGGAACCATTGCCTCCCAGGCAAGCGCCAAGCGCCAACGACCACCACAGTGGCATCAGATTTTCAGCACCACCAAATGTTGGTGCCATGGACTCAATCATCGGGATCATGGTGGCAACAAACGGAATATTATCCACCACGGCAGAGGCAATGGCAGAAACCCAGAGGATGGCAATTGCGGTAACGGCCATATCACCATCGGTCCATTCGATTACCTGGTTGGCCAGCATTTCCAGCAGGCCAGCATGTTCGATTCCACTCACCACGATGAACAGACCAACGAAGAAAAAGATCGTCACCCATTCTACCTCTCCGAATGAACTGTGCACGTCCTCGCTTTGTTCTCCCGCATCCCTGCCGATGTTGGTCAACAACAATAGCAGGCCTGCGCCAAACATGGCGATGGTCGCTGGTTCCAGCTTCAGCTGATGGGCGAAGACGAAGCCCATTAACACCAGTGACAGAACGGCAAGAGATTGTATAAGCAGGCGGGTATCGGTGATCGCTTCCCGTTCACGATACTGCATGATACGTTGCCTTGCTTCGTCGGTGGTCTCCAGCGTCCGTCCCCACATAAAATAAAAAATGATCAGGGTCACCACCAGGATAAACACCGCTATCGGTGCCAGGTTCAGTACAAAATCGTTGAAGCTCAGACCGACCGCGGAACCAATCATAATGTTGGGTGGATCACCGATCAGCGTGGCGGTACCGCCAATATTAGAGGCGAAGATCTCGGCAAACAGATAGGGGTAGGGATTGACCTTGAGCTCCTCGGTAATCAGCAGGGTGACCGGCGCGATCAGCAGCACTGTAGTTACATTATCCAGCAGTGCCGAGAGAACCGCGGTGACCACGGACAGCATGAGCAGGATGCCCCAGGGCCGCGCATTGACCTTCTTGGCTGACCAGACGGCGAGGAACTGGAACACCCCGCAACGGCGGGTGATCGCCACAATTACCATCATGCCCGTTAACAGCCCCAGCGTGTTGAAATCCACTCCCGCGATAGCCTGTTCCTGGTTCAGAACCCCCAGGGCAATCATCAGTCCGGCACCAAGACCGGCGATGATGGCGCGGTTAATTTTCTCCGTCACGATGACGGCATAGGTGGCAATAAACAGCAGGGTGGAGACCCATAACGGACTCCAGCCAAAGATTACATGCGAGACTAGCGCTTGTTCACCGTGCATGTCAGTTCACCTTTACACTGGATTTAGCTGGGCACATTTTCGCT
>JAPHTU010000047.1 GCA_026196145.1 Gammaproteobacteria bacterium | reverse complement strand
TTCGCAAGAATTATATCAGTGCAGGTACGTGCAGCATTTGACAAGGTGCTGGATGTTAGTGCGCAAATGCAGCGTGGCGATCTGTTAGAGATCACGGTCGAAAATACCGGCGATGAAGTTGAAGACATGATGGTTGCATTAAAAGGAATGGTTGACTCTCTCGAGGGGAAGAATCAGCAGGTCAACAACTCGGTGATTGAGCTAATGAGTTCTGTGGCACAGCTCAGCCAGAAGGATCTTACGGGCAAGGCAATAGTCAGTGAAGATGTTACCGGGCCGGTTGCCGACGCCATTAACATGATGGTGAGTGAGACATGCAAGGTACTTGGCGAGATTAGCGGAGTATCAGATCAGGTAGAAAAGGCGGCAAATACGGTGAAGCTACAGGCCGGAAAAGCTACTGATGTAGCCAATAAAGAACGCCTCATTGTGCAGGCAACGGCTAAGGATCTGCAGAATTCTGCGTTAGCCATGAGCAAGCTGGGAAAGAATGCGCATGCAGTCAACAATCAGGCCAGTAAAGCAATAAACCATACACGTAGTGCACTGGAGGCAGTTAAAGGTACCACCAAGGGTATTGATGGTATCCGCGAAATTATTCGGGAAACTGAAAAGCGTATAAAGCGTCTTGGAGAACGCTCCCAGGAAATTACCGGCGTTGTAAACATTATTAATAATATTGCCGAACGTACGCACATACTTGCACTTAATGCCAGTATGCACGCAGCAGCAGCAGGTGAAGCAGGCCGGGGATTCGGTACGGTAGCTGATGAAGTTCAGAGGTTGGCGGAAAGCTCAAGAGAATCAACAGCAGAAATATCAACCATGGTTAACAATATCCGTGCGGAAACCATAGATACAGTAAATACCATGAACGACGTGATTACACGTGTGGCAGAAGGAACTAATCTGGCGAATAATGCAGCAGAACAGATGAAAGAAACTGAAGAGGTAACAGCGCAGTTAGTTTCTGCTATCCAGGTTATTTCCAAGTACGCGATGAATCAGGCCAAGAGCGTCAATGATCTTTCAAAGAGATCTGAATCGATTGTAAAAAGTACCGAGATGACCGGCAAGGAACTCAAGGAGCAGGTTCTGCATACAGATAGCCTGGTGCAGTACGCGCACTCCATGCGCAAATCTGTCGCGACATTCAAACTACCCGCAGTATAGAGAGATCTGTGCAATATGCTAAATATACAACAGGTAAAACATGGTGTCTGATCAGCAGCCTCTCTATTCCTTTACACAGATTGCAAATGTACTCCACAAACTATGCAGAGAAAACCGTAGTGGAACACTGTATTTGTTTACCAGGAACAGTCATGGCGCTGTCTGTGCGATTGACGAGGGCAAGATCGTCGATATATTTTATCGAACGCTGCGCGGACCGTCAGCACTGGACCAGATCAAGCAGATCGATAGCGCGAAACTTACTTTCAAGGCCGGGGCAGTCGGTAACCCGAGTGAAAAACAGGGTTATGTTCCTTTGCCTTCCAATGAAGAAATATTCAGGGCACTGGGAATTGAACCTGAACAGTCTGCTCACATAGCAGCAGGTAACAATGACCAAAAAAAGAGAAAGGTTGTGTTAGTTGTAGAGGACAGTGGTGTTACTCGAAAGATAATTGTTCGTACGCTAACCGAGCATGGCTGCAAGGTTATTGAGGCTGAGGACGGGCTTGATGCATTGAGTCAGCTAGCAGGAGAGGTACCAGACCTTGTTTTACTTGATCTGATATTACCAAAAATGGACGGTTATAAGGTTTTATCAATGATGAAACGCAAAGAACAATACAAGGATATACCCGTCATTATATTAACAGCGCGTGACTCATTAATGGACAAGGTTAAGGGGAAAGTGTCCGGAACGGATGAATATCTGACAAAACCATTCAAGCCCGACCAGTTAATGACAAAAGTAGCGAAATATCTGCATTGACACATCATGATGAATAGTGGATCCCACAAATTATTAATCGTTGATGACTCTCCGGTCATGCGCCGTGCAATTGCCGGCATGTTTGACTCCGATGACGAGGTTGAAGTGATAGGTGAGGCCGGCAATGGCCATGAAGCGCTTGATGCCATTGCCACGCTGAATCCCGACGTCGTGACACTTGATGTCAACATGCCCGGTATGGACGGCCTGGCAACCATTAAACGTCTCATGATCCAGTCGCCAAAACCTACAGTAATGCTGAGCAGCCTGACACGTGAGGGATCAAGAATCACCTTTGATGCGCTACGCTATGGTGCCGTGGACTTTGTCACCAAGCCTTCCCAGGACGGGGCAGAGGAATTGCAGACCCAGATAGATGACATCCGTGCCAAAGTAAAATTCGCTGCTGCCGTTGAGCAGCAGGCGATCAAATACATACGCGCCCGGAAAGGTAAAGATGAAAACCGTGTACGTCATCTGCCTTTGAGGCATGTGGTTGCCATGGGTGCTCATGAAGGTGGGTATGGTTCTCTCCTGAAAATTATTCCACACCTGAAAGCGGACAATTCAGCAGCCTACCTTGCCGTACTGTATGTACCACACGAATACATTGATGCCTTTGTGGATTATTTGAATATATATAGCCAGGTTCTTGTTAAGAAGGCAGCTCACGGCCAGGCCCTGGAAGCAGGTGTTTGTTACATCAGTTCCGGCTATGACTACATGACAGTACACAAGGATAAGGATGCGCAGGTCATGCATGTGCGTCCTGCGCCGTTTACATCACGAAAGGGATCTATTGATATGCTGCTGTTCTCGGTTGCTGACAGCGCGCTGGATAATGCAATAGGGGTGATTCTTTCCGGTTCCGGAGACGATGGCGCCGAGGGGCTGGAAGAGGTCATACGGGTTGGTGGAGTCGCAATAGCACAGGACCACAAAACCTGTCTATGCAAGGAAATGGCTGTTGCCGCCATCCAGCGTTGCCATGCAGAACATGTTATTTCCGACCCGGATATCGCCTCGGCCATTCACAACATCATTCAACAGGACATGTCCGTCGATAGCAATGAAATCAATTCGCTGTCCGCGGCCGTGTGATCACATGATCAGCAGAAACAGTACAGTATTTGTTAGACAGGTTTTTAACTATACCGACAGTAATATTCTGGCGGCAGAAAGCAAGGACGTTACGCCTTATGCACAACAATTCAGGTGTGACGATTCGACAGGCATCAACCAACATGTTGCGTGGTATGGCATGGGTCGTTGGTGATATGAAATATCGGAACAGCAGGGTAAGCATTTCCGTAACACAACTATCCAACGACTTATATAGTTCGTTAAATGGAGGAAGCTAAAGTGGCTGAAGAAAAAGTGGCTGAAGAAACAATGATCGATGAAAAATCGGCTAAACAGGCAACCAGGAAGAAAGAAGGCGGTAATTATTTCGCCAATATGCGACTGTCCTACAAGCTGGGATCAGGATTTTCTGTTGTACTGCTTGTGCTGGTTGCGGTGGTAGCTGTAACGCTATACGAGGTACACGAAATCGACGTGTTGTCAGACCGTGTGACGCATCTTCGTGTACCCACAGCAGAAGCATCGCTAGGTATGCAGAAAGGCATGGAAAAATCGCTTGCTGGCCTGCGTGGCTGGATGCTTTTGGGCAAGGAGCAGTTCAAGAAGGCGCGCGCAGACGCGTGGCAGAATGACCTGGACGGCAACCTGAAGAAGATGGATGAGTTCTCAAAGAACTGGACGAATCCGGAAAATATCAAGCGCCTGGCGGACATGAAGGTCCTGATTGAAGAGTTTAGAAAGCATCAACAGGACGTGGAGAATATAGCGAATACAGTAGATGAAGAGCCGGCACTGAAAATCCTGTTTGAAGAGGCGGCACCACTGGCAGGAAAAATGGCATCCATCATTACCCAGATGATTGATATCGAGGGTACATTGGAAGCCACCGCAGTTCGTAAAAACATCCTCTACATGATGGCGGACGTTCGTGGTACGACCGGTCTTGGGCTGGCGGCCATCCGTGCTTATCTACTGGGCGGCGACAAATCGTTTGTAGCGCAGTTCGACAAGCTATGGAGCAAGAATGAGCGTCGCTTGAATGACCTGTTGGGACAAAATCAGTATCTCGGTCCGAAACAGCGCGCCTTGCTACAGGAGTTTGTCGAGGTTCGCGATAAATTCAAGGGATTGCCGCCGAAGATGTTCAAGATCAGGGGTGGGGACGATTACAACCTGGCTAACCACTGGCTAGGTACGCGCGCTGCGCCAACCGCAGTAAAGATAAATAACATCCTCACGGAGATGGTAGATAACCAGAAGCAGCTATTGGAAACCGATGCAGTTGCACTGGCCGACAGAACGAATGAACTGGTCGTGATTATCTGGGGCCTGTTGGCTGCAGGTATCTTGGTCACTATTTTACTGGGTTTCATTCTTACACGGGCGATAGCCAGGCCAATACTGGGTGTGGCAGAAACAGTAAGACGTATCGCAACCGAGAATGATTTAACCCTGTCGGTGCCTGTCGCCAGTAATGATGAGATTGGACAGATGTCACAGGCCTTCAATTCCATGATGGATAATATCCGCGCTGCATTCCAGACAGTAGATAAAAGCGCCAGTGATGTGGCAACAGGCGCCAAGGATATGGGTGTGCGTGCCAGCGCTAACCGGGAACGCGCCGCGAATGAAGTGGAGCGTGCCTCCAGTACGGCATCCATTGTACAGGAGATGGGTGGTACCGCTGCACAGGTAAGTGAGGCTTCACAGCAGCAGAAACTGGCGGCTGAGTCATCGGCAACTACCATTGCCTCCATGCAGGCATCCATGAACGAGGTATCGGCGGCGGCAGATCAACAGAACAGGGAAGCTGTCGAGACCCTTGAACGTGTTGGCGAAATGGGTAAGACGGCGGCCAAGGTGGTAGAAACCGCAGAAGAGCAGGGCATGAAGGTGGGGCAGGTAAATGCCTCAATGCTTGAAGTTTCGAATGCGGTAAACGATATGACCAAGGCAGTAAGCGAAGCGAACACTTCAGGTGAAGAATCACTCAAGGCGGTGGAAGAGGGTTTGGCCTCGGTAGAGGCCACTGTGGCCGGTATGAAAGCGATTGCAGAATCGTCGGACCAGATTTCCGAAATTATTGATGTTATTACCGAAATCGCAGAACAAACCAACCTGCTGGCGCTTAACGCAGCGATTGAGGCGGCCAGAGCCGGGGCACATGGTAAGGGTTTCGCGGTTGTTGCGGACGAAGTAGGTAAGCTGGCCCAGCGTTCTTCGGAGGCCGCCAAGGAGATTACACAGTTAATCAAGGATTCCAGTTCCAGCGTTGCGGAGGGTACCCAACTAACGGATGAATCTCGTCAGGCGCTGGCCCGAATTGACGAGGGTGGTCGTGCA
Organism: Gammaproteobacteria bacterium; assembly: GCA_026196145.1. Classification (GTDB taxonomy): domain Bacteria; phylum Pseudomonadota; class Gammaproteobacteria; order JAJDYQ01; family JAJDYQ01; genus JAJDYQ01. The sequence continues at coordinate 24,661 of JAPHTU010000047.1, read as the reverse complement.
AATATGAGCGCCATATCGAAGATTTCCGGAACGGCAGGTTTGCTGGATAAATCCAGTGCTGAAGTACAAAGCCTGATGGAGGAACTGAGTGGACTGGCGGAACGTCTTATTAGTATGGGTGGTGAACAGCGGGTACGTCGTGAAGCTGCAGAGGAGTCACTGAACAAGCTGGTGCGCGGTTCCAAGATCATTTCTGGTCTGGTCCAGGAAGCGGAAAAAGGTTCGGAGCGTGTGAGCGCGGAAATGGAGCAGGTAGCCATTCGTACAGGTGATGTTGCCAACATGACAGCAGCACAGAAAGAACGTACACAGAATATTCAGAAGAACGCATCAGAGTCAGAACAAGCGGCACAGCAAACAGTGGAAGGTGCGGGTAACGTTGTACAGATAACGGAAATACTGCAACAACAGTCGGAAGCACTAGTTAACCAGGTCAAGCAATACAAGATCTAGACTGGATGCGGACTATCGTTACCGGGCAGTTCATTGGAGACAATGCTGCCCGGCATGAACCAAAACCAAGCCTTGATTCAAGAGGACTATTGATATGGCTGAAAGTATAACAAAGCGTAGAGCCGATCAGGATGAAAATGATGATCTGATGCAGCTGGTTGGTTTCAAGATTGACCGGGAACAGTTTGGCGTGAATATTCTGATGGTGCAGGAGATTATACGCTCTGCACCAATTACCCCGGTGCCAAACTCACCGGAATTTGTGGAAGGAGTGATTAACCTGAGAGGTGACATTCTTCCGGTTATTGATTTACGAAAAAGGCTTAATTTTGAATTAGGCGATGATGGTGATGATACCTGGATTTTAATTCTTGATATTGATGGTCGGGTTACAGGGTTTATTGTCGACCTTGTTACCAACGTGATCAAAATTGAGGAAAGTGAAATCGAGGCAGCACCTGAAATTGCAACTTCTGGCCTGGAAAATCAGTACATCAATGGTGTTGTGGACATTGGTGGTACCCTGATGATCCTGCTTGATTTCAACCGAATACTACAGACTGATGAGCTTATAAGGCTCAAGAGTCTCAACACCAACCAGTAATTTTGCCAATCACAAACAGACGGTAGCAAACAGGATTTAGGTAATGGGTAAACAAGTATTGATAGTCGATGATTCTTCCATGATGCGAAAGATCATTAAAAAAACACTGAGTCCTTCAGATCATACGATTGTTGGAGAGGCAAAAAACGGCGCGGAAGGCCTTGAGCTATACAAGGAACTGAAGCCTGATGTCGTCACCATGGATATCACCATGCGTGGAATGGATGGCATAACAGCCGCCAAGGAAATCCTTGGGTATGACAAGGAGGCCAGGATCATCTTTCTGTCGAATCTTGATGAAGGACGTTATCGCAAGGAAGTTGAAGACCTGGGTGCTGTTGGATTCACCAACAAGCATCGCGGCAATCGAATCATAGAACTGATTGATCAACTGGATTGAACCTGGAAAATACTTTCAGGTGAACAGGGTAAACATATGAGCGACATAGATACTGAGTTGTTACCGGACTTTTTAACAGGTACCCGGGAACACCTTGATGAAATAGAGGCTATGCTCATCCAGTTGGTCGGGAATCCGGAAAGCGAGGCAATTGTTCATGACCTCTTTAAACCGATACATACCATCAAGGGGTCGGCACAGTTTATCGGGCTGGAAAGGATCGCATCGCTTGCTCACCATATGGAAGAATTGCTTGATCAGCTACGTCAGCGTAACTTACCGGTAACACCGACTGTCATGGACACTCTCATGGATGGGCGTGACCTTATATCCTTGCTGGTCAGTGAACTCGAACAGTCACAACTGGAAATTTCTTCTGTTGATGACCTGATCGCAAAGCTAATAGCCATACTGATGACGGATGCCCGTGAGGATGAAACGCCTGCGGACGAGGAAATCGACCAGGAACTGTTTCAGGTGTTTCTTGATAACCTGCAGCACCGGGTTAGCGAGATTTCTGACAGGGCCTCAAAGTGCAGGTCTGGCGACAACCCATTGGAACAGCTAAGTGGTTGTAGTGTCGCATTGGATAACCTGATTTCATCAGCCAACTACATGGGCTATACGGAACTGGTTGAAGAATTATGTGCCTGGAAATCTGAAGTAGAAAACAAGTCGGTCCAGTTGCAGGAGGGCAATGCAAGCTCGTATGACTTTATTGATAGTCGTTGCACCTGGATTACAGGCATGTTCCCGCAGATTGCCCAGGCAAACGAAACAACTGAACAAAGCACCGATGCCGAGAATGTACAAACAGGCGCAGCAATTGCCGATGATAGTGATTCCGGAACAGCAGCAAAGGATGTGTCAGCGATACCCGTCGATGACGCCAGTGCGGAAATTATGGCTGCATTCGCCGATGATTCCAGTGCCGATATGATGGCTGAATTGGCCAATGATGGCGGGCGCGGAGAAGCGCGACAGGAATCGCCAGGTATAGAGAGCACAGGGGATACTGCTGGCGAAGATACCAGTGGGGAGCAGACTGAATATGATATTGAATATGAATTACTGGGAGATTTTGTTACAGAGGCCGCAGAGCACCTGGAAGAAATTGAGGCATTACTGCTGGCTATAAGCAATGACATGACCAACATCGACATACTGAATGATGTTTTTCGCCCCATACATACCATCAAGGGCGGCGCGCAGTTTATAGGTTTGACGCGCATTGCAACACTGTCACATCGCATGGAGGATCTGCTGGATCTGATGCGCAGGGGGGAATCCGTTTGTACAGCGGAGATTGTTGATACGCTTATAGATGGACGCGACAGGATTGTCGCATTATGCAGGGAGCTGGAAACCAGTCAGCGCGAGGAATCAAAGGTGGACGATCTGGTGGAACGCCTTACCGGCATGATCGACGGGGACAATGAACCCGCCGCCAGTGATACAGGCGCCAGTGCATCTTCCGGTATCGGCCCTGCATCAAACAAACAGCAAACCGCCACCAGTATGAAACTGGAACAGGATGATTATTACGAGGAAGAAAGTGACCAGGAACTATTCGGCATATTTCTTGATCAACTGCGTGATAAGACCAACTCTATTACAGAAAAGATTATAGAACTGCAAATGGCATCGAATCCCGCTGACTTGCTGGCGCAGTGCAGACAGGATATTGAAGAACTCAAGTCTTCATCGAACTATATGGGATATGAAAAGCTGAATGACTTTTACCAGAACTGGTTACAGGAAATAGATTACGCAACAGATGCGGCCAGAGAGGGTAAAAACATTTCAATTGACTTCATGGCGGATTGCCTGGAAGAACTGAACAGCGTATTCCCGCAGAAAGAACAGAATACAACAGGTATCGACCAGGTTATGCCTGATGCCGACAACAACAAGCCGGCTGAAATTTCGGAAATCGATATTGAAGTTGCGGAAGAAGATGCTCTGTTTGATAAATTAAGCAGCGCGCTTGATGACGCCATGGAGCCGGCAACAGAAACGGATCATGTGGAGACCCTGCATGATGTTTTTGAGCAGATGTTATCGGGTAAACCTGTTGATACGCGCGGGGCGATTGATGCCGTCAAGAAAGATATTTTATCCGGCAAGGATCTGCAGGAAGAAGCGCCTGCCGAAAAATCTCCCGATCCGGTATTACCTGAACGAAGACAGGATGACCGGCGCGGAGATAAACCGGACAGGCGTGAAGATGAACGCCGTTCAGGTGAGCGAGGCTACAAGAAGAGCATACGGGTTGATGCAGATAAAATCGATGCGCTAATGAACCAGGTGGGCGAACTGGTGGTAGACCGGTCTTTCTTTTTTCAGCTATTCAACGAGATGAGAGAGCTGCAGTCTTTCCTGAAGGAGTCGGCGGGTCTTGATCAACGAAACATAAAGCAGGTCAGGGCATTTACCTATCGACTGGGCGAGGCCATTACCGGATTTGGACGCACTACCAATGAACTGCAGGAAGGCGTCATGAAGGTGAGAATGTTGCCTATCTCCCAGTTATTTAACCGCTACCCGAGGTTACTACGTGACCTTACCCATAATACAGACAAGAAAGTACGGCTGGATGTCAACGGCGAGGATACTGAGCTGGATAAAATGGTTGTCGAGGAGCTTGCTGATCCGCTCATTCATATTATCAGAAACGCCGTCGATCATGGCCTGGAAACTGCGCAGCAGCGCAAGCAGGCAGGCAAGGATGAAACAGGCACATTATTGCTTGAGGCCTTCCAGGAAGGTAACCACATTGTCATTGATGTGACTGACGATGGCCGTGGCATAGACCCTGAAAAAGTCAAGGCAAAGGCTGTGTCCAATGGGCTGTATACACAGGAACAGCTGGATCAGATGCCCGAAGAAGAAGTAATCAAGCTGATCATGAGTGCCGGCTTTTCCACTGCTGAAAAGATAACTGGCACCTCAGGCCGTGGGGTCGGCATGGATGTTGTGAAGACCAATGTGGAAAAGCTGAATGGGACGCTGGAAATTGAATCCACGCTTGGCGTGGGTACGCGCATGCGCCTGAAAATTCCATTGACCCTGGCAATCATACCGGCCTTGATGATCCGGGTTGGCGAAAACCTGTTTACCATACCATTGGCCAATGTTGAAGAGACACTGCATATCAATCTTTCCGATACGACAACGATTGAAGGAACCGAGGTCATACATCTGCGTGGCCAGACATTGCCAATATTTCATTTACATGAACTATTTAATGTTAAATCCACGGGAAGCAATGACAACAAAGCTTTTGTAGTAGTAGTGAACACCGGGGGACAACAGATAGGTTTTGCCGTTGATGAACTAATGGGACAGGAAGAGGTTGTAATCAAGCCATTGGTCGACTATTTACAGGAAAAAAGCGGATTCTCCGGAGCGACCATTATCGGCGATGGCCGTATTTCATTAATTCTCGATATCTATGCGCTGGTAAAAATGACAGCACAAAGACAAGTCAGTCGCCAGAAGCAATTATCTGCCAGGAGACGCGCTGTCGGCTCGGGTATTGCTGTCGAATCAGCAGCACATCTGTAGCTTTATTGCTAACCGGCTTCTTTATATGGATAAACAAATTAAAGTACTGATTGTGGATGACGCCGCCTTCATGGTGAAGGCTGTCAGGGAAATCATGGAGGCTGATAACGGTATAGAAGTTATCGGTTCCGCCAGAAATGGCCAGGAAGGGCTTGAAATGATCAAGCAATTAAAACCTGATGTAATTACTCTGGATGTGGATATGCCGGTGATGGATGGCATCAGGGCCGTTCGTCATATCATGATTGAATCGCCGGTGCCTATTGTGATGCTGAGTTCATTATCTGCCCATGGGGAAATAACATTCGAAGCACTCCGACTTGGCGTCGTTGATTTCCTGCCAAAACCATCTGGTGCAATATCCAGGGATATCCACCGTTCACGCAATGAAATTATTGATCGTGTGAAGATCGCTGCGTCAGTCGTAATGCGTAACATACATCGGGTGAAGCTCGGCCACTATGATGTGAAGTCGGACCTGGCAGATCGATATGGCTTCAAGTCACTGGAATACATCATTGTTGTTGGCACGACATTGGGTGGACCCAATACTGTAATCAATCTGATGTCCAAACTGTCTCCCAATCTACCGGCGGCTGTCGTTGCTGTACAGGAAATATCTCCAAAGATTCTGCCTGGATTCGTCAAGAAGTTTGATGAACATACACCCTGGCGCATAGAAGCTGCTGAGGAAGGCACCATTCTTGAACAGGGTAGCTGTTATATCTGCTCACATGATGACCCGTTCGTTATAGGCATGAACGGTGGGGATGGCGCGTTTTTAAAGGGAAATAACGGCAGCGAAAGGCCACTTGATGAATTGTTCGGCTCGGCAGCTGATGTGTTCGAGCAAAATGCCATTGGAGTTTTGTTAACAGGAATCGGCGATGATGGGAAGAATGGATTTTCATCAGTCAAGCAGAAGTTTGGGGTGACGATTGCGCAGGATACAGAGACATGTGTTTACCCCAATCTTACACAATGCGCCATAGAAAGCGGTGTTGTTGATCACGTGGTAGATGTTAACAACCTGCACCTGCAGATTGAATCCATTATTGATTCAAGAAATGAGGAGAATGACTGATTCTTCATGGTTTTATGATGCTTGTCCCCGTCATGCTATTAAACGGCATATGCCAGTCGTAGAAGATATATAAGTTTCAATATGATTATAACCTGCGAAAAATGCAAGACGCGTTACAAGCTTAAGGACGATGCCATTCCTGAAAGCGGCTATAAAGTCAGGTGTCAGAAGTGCAGACATATATTTGTAGTAAAAAAGAATTTGCCGGAATCCGATAAAACACAAAAAAAACATACGCCTGAACGCGCTGCTTCAAAATGTAAAATCATTTCAATATGCAATCAAAAAGGAGGGGTTGCCAAAACCTCGACATGTATCAATCTGGGTGCGTCACTCATGTTACATAAAAAGCGGGTTCTGCTGGTCGATTTCGATGTGCAGGCAAACCTTTCCATGTTGCTTGGACTTAAAAATGCGAAATCTTTCTTCGAAGTATTGCATGCAGAGGATGAGGACCTGAAACGTTTTGTGATCAAGGCCAGGCACAATTTCTGGGTTCTCCCGTCAAACAGCAAAATGGCCCTGCTTACAAAGATCCACATGCAGGATGAAAACTTTGAATACCTCCTGAGAGAAAAACTAAAATCCGTTCAGCACTATTTCGATTACATATTGATAGATACGCCGCCCTCTGGGGACTTTTATACATTGAATGCACTACTGGCCTCGAATATGGCGATCGTCCCTACCCAATGTGAGTACCTGTCAATGAACGGCGTTAATCATGTAGTCAACATGATAAGCGTGGTCAGGGAAAAAACCGATCACAAACTGGAATACAGAATTCTGGCCACCATGCTAAACCGCAAGAATGTAGCTGCCCGCGCAATACACAAGAAATTTCGGGCCAAATATAACCAGACAATGTTCAATACTTCAATTGAGCTGGATGAAAAAGTACAGGAATCCCAGATCGCCCATATGCCGGTTATTCAATACGACAGGCAAAGTCATGCAGGATTACAGTACCTGGAGCTTGCCAAGGAAATCATCAATGAATAGACGTTATATATTGCCATTGGTTACTTTTATCATCATCTGCCTGATCTGGGATGTTGTAGTGCGCGCCAATGGCTGGAGTGTACAGGTGTTTCCCGGCCCGCTGGTTGCAATCAACAGTGTTTGGGAACTGATTACCAATGGTACTTTATTCAAACACACGGTCGCCAGTTTGTATCGTGTGACAGCCGGCTTTTATCTGGCTGCACTAATTGGTATCCCATTGGGCATGATCCTGGGAAGAATCAAGGTTATCAAGGACGCTTTTAATCCACTAATACAGTTTTTGCGCCCGATATCGCCGTTAGCCTGGATACCGCTGGCGGTCATATGGCTTGGAATCGGCGACCCGCCTGCAATATTCCTGATCTTCATGTCCTGCTTTTTCACACTGTTGGTATCCACAATGATTGCAGTGGAATCGATCAGCCCAATATATTTTCAGGTGGCTGCGAATTTCGGGTTTAGTCGTTATGAGGTCATCACCAAGATTGTGATACCTGCGGTCATACCTGAAATTGTTACTTCATTGCGCTTAACGGTGGCGATTGCGTGGCTGGTGGTAGTGGCTGCGGAAATGATCGCGGTTCAGTCTGGTCTCGGATATCTGATTCTTGATTCGAGGAATGCGCTACGCATGGATTATGTAATGGTTGGCATGATCACAATTGGTGCAATTGGCTTGCTGCTTGACTACATCATGCTGCGTCTTGCTCGTGTCGACTGTGCGTTCTGGGGAAGTTTAAAATAATCATGCAACAAATACAGATAGTAAACGGTCAAACTTGATCAACTATCTACGGAGTTATGTCTGTGGCACATATTAAGATAGAAAATCTGAACAAGCGGTATATTAACCGGCGAAAGACGCGCCGTGATGACGATAATCCGGAAACAAAGGTTGGCGCGGAGGTTGTCGTATTACAGGACATTAACCTTGAATTCGAAGATGGCGAGATGGTATGCATTCTGGGCTCTTCAGGGTGCGGAAAGTCCACCATGTTACGTATGCTCGCCGGTTTTGACAGGCCGACATCCGGCCGCATTCTTATTGATGGCGAACAGGTTAAAGGCCCCAGCTCCAATTATATCTACGTCTTTCAGCACAATGGCCTGTTGCCATGGATGACGATCTGGCAAAACGTCGAACTGGGTGTACGCCACATAAAGGATGAAGAGGAAAGGGGCGATGTAATTCAGGAATATATCGACATGGTCGAGCTGACCGGTTTTGAAGATCATCACATATATCAGCTTTCCGGGGGTATGAGGCGCCGCGCCGAACTTGCCCGCGCGCTGGCGGTGGAACCCGACATGCTCATCATGGATGAGCCATTTACAGGGCTTGATTTCCTGACCCGGATGAAGATGCGGGAAGAAGTGGTCAATATGCATGAGTATATTGGCAAGACCATTGTTATGGTAACGCATGATATTGATGATGCGCTGGTGATGGGAGATCGCATCGTGCTGATGGCAGGGACCCCTGCCGAAGTCAAGGTCTCACAAAAAATCCTCGATGTCCCGCACCCGCGCAATCTCGAGAAGGAGCCAACGCTATGCAATTTACGCGAAGAGCTTTATCTGAAACTGGGGGTCAGTCATGTTGCGTAAAAGAATAAAGTACCCCATGGCGCTAAAATTGTTCGGCCTGGCAGTCAGCTGGATGGTATTGATATCGGTACTTCACTACTGGCAGAACTTTGATAATGAAACCAGGAAAACAATCAGAATGGGATATATGCCGGTTATTACCAATATGGCAGCACCTATCCTGGATCACGTCAGCAAGGAAAGCGATGGCATACGGTTTAAGGCAATAAAGTTTTCATCGTTTGCCGAAATGGCAGAATCATTGCGTAATGGACAGATCGAGGCCGGTTTTATGATCGCACCCTTGGCTATTGTTTTGCGCCAGCAAGGTGAGGACATCAAGGTTGTCTACATCGGAAACCGTCATGAAAGCACGCTGGTAGCGCGCAAAGGGCTCGATGTAAGAAGTATCCATGACCTGTCAGGAAAGACAGTCGCCGTACCAATGCGCTTTTCAGGACATAATCTGAGTATGCTCAAGCTGATAGAGGAGAACGGTCTTGAGGGCCAGATAAAGGTTGTCGAGATGAACCCACCGGACATGGCCTCGGCGCTTTCAGCGGGCTCACTGGATGCCTATTATGTTGGCGAACCTTTCGCAGCACAAACGCTCAAAAGTGGTGACGCGGAACTCGTGCATTACGTTGAGGAGGTATGGGATCAATTTATCTGCAACCTGGTCGTTGTGAGACAGGATTTGATAGACGAGGATATGGAAAGCGTCAAGCAGATCGTCGAGGGAGCAGTTCGATCCGGAATGTGGGCAAAGACAAATCCGGATGAGGCAGCGATAATCGCTTCCAACTACTGGAATCAGCCTCTTGATCTGGTGAAATATGCCATGAATACCCCGGATAACCGAATTCTTTTTGACAAGTACGTGCCAAAGGAAGATGAAATGCAGGATATGGCCGACCTGATGCAGCACTTTAACCTGATCAACGATAGTGATATCGAGGGATTAGTGGACAGTCAATTTGCGCTGAATACAGATATAAATGATGTCAAAGGCCTCGTCGATATACTGCGTTGATATTCCTCGACTGTGGAAAGTAATCCAGGCAGTATTTTAAAGGAAAAAAAATGCCCGGGAAGGACCCGGGCCAATAGGACTAGGATGAACTCTTATACTTACTAACTTATCCCGGCAGTGTTCATTGACTCAGTGTATTGTTTATCCATCGTCAGGATGTGGTCCTTGAGCCAATCTACACCAAGCTTTGACACCTTGGAAACTACGAATATTGCGCGCCCCTGATCAGCAGATTCCTTGAATTCTGTTAACTTTTTTATAAATGCAGTGTGTGAACTTTTTTGTGCAGCAATACCCGGAAAGTTGCATTGCTCCATCAATTTTTCCTCTTCCTTGAAGTGAAAATCAGTATAGGTAAGCAATTCATTAATGATTTTTGCGACAGCTTCTTCTCCGGCACCGGATTTCATGGCTTCGTGCATCTGATTGATGATATCAAATATCTTTTTATGATGATTATCCATCGTCATTACGCTTACACTAAACTCGTCATCCCAGTTAAATAATGCCATTGTTTATCTCCCTGTATATTATATTAAATATCTACGCTATCGGTCTTTATTCGGCCAGATATAATTGCGTCCAGCTCTATATACTAGTGACAATATATTATCAGTCACGCCGGAAATATCTCCCGTTAATGCATGATTTCGACAATAGAAATACTGATAATTGTCACAATAATGGCAGCTGATAATTGATACTATTATTAATATCTATTACATGTGGTTGTACAGATATGCATGAAAGAATAGCCTACTATTAACGACGAATTCGAATTATAGACAGGAGCGAATTTGAGAAATATCATTGTAAATCTTGAGCCACTGGAAGGGACCAAAAAATGCATGAGAGTGCGTGTTCCTGGTGAGCGGATTGAATACTACAACAATATAATTCGTCATCAATCTGACGACGAAAGCGTTGATACTTTGCTCACCAAATTCAGTTTTAATGACGCGGTGGAATATATAGGGATTATGCCGGCATCACCACCAGAGTTTTATGATGTAACCTCGATAAAGAACGGCGGGTACAGCTTCACCGCAACTTTTGAGGCATATCCAGATATTACAGTACCAAAGCTGAATGGCTTTAAGGTGACTCGTTTAAAGGCAGAAGTAACAGAGGACGACGTTCAGCAGACGATACTAAAAATGCGCAAACAGCATTGCAGCTGGCATGAAGTAGATCGACCTGCCGAGATGGGAGATCGCGTAATACTTGATCTGCATACAACGATAGATAATATTAAAGTACATGAAACAGATGTGGATGCCACTCTAGGGCAGAATGATTTGCTGGAGGGCCTTGATGATGGATTACCTGGCGTCATTGCGGGGGATGACTTGACGCTTGACCTCAAGTTCCCGGATGTATTCTACCCGGACCTTGCCGGCAAACGTGCATTGTTTTCAATCAGGATAAAGAGAATAGAAGAACTTGTAATCCCGGATTCAGACATGCAGTTTATTAAAGATCATGGCGTACCATCAGGTGAACTCGAACATTTTCGCAACGCCATCAGGACTGGCATGGAGAAGCAGCTGCAGGATGCTATCCAGATGAGAACGACCATAGAGATAATGGCCTCCTTGATAGCAAAAAATCCTTTTGATGTGCCGAATACCCTCGTATCACGGGAGGTGGCAAGGCTAATCAGTGATCCCGATAGTGAAGATGGCAGTCAGGCGCTTGATCTTGATCCTGAAGATTTTACAGGTCTCGCCAGGAAACGAATTGCCAGAAGCATAATGGCTTACAGGCTTTCAGAGCATTACGGAATAAGTATTGATGAGGAGAGAGTCAGATCAAGGGTTGAAGAGCTGACCAGGGATTACCCCGATCCCGAAAACAAAATTGCCTGGTATTACGAGGACAGAACGCGTATGCAATGGATAGAATCAGAAGTGCTGGAGCAGCAGGTGGTTGAATGGATAATGGATCGGGTAGAGGTCATCGACCTGCCTTCCAGCTACGATGAAGTTATGGCGATGTGCTGTTGATCGCTTTAAGATAGCTACTGAACGCGATTTTGTCATCCTCGTATATATCCATAAATTCGATTCCAACTTCGTACTCATGCTCACCAAGTTTATCACACCAGATCACCTTTGCTACAACTGCAAGTGGCGCCCTGGCCTTTGCCTCATCTACTCTGAACGCGACGTTTTTCAGGTATTGACGCCAGCCTTTCAGATCAATTTTAAGAATGATCATTGTATTTGGGGTATATGGTTTTGATACTGTCAGGCAGATGCCATTTTCTGCAATATTCTTTGCTATAGCCGCATCCCCCGGGCTATCAGATGGTGGGTATGATAGTTCACGAATTTCTATAGGGGCTTCTTTTGCGACACGAGCGTATTCACGCTTAATGTTGTTTTCCTGATTCAAATTTAGCCTCCAATTGTATTCTGTAATTCACGAGGTAACTGAAATCTACCAGCCATCTATCCGATGCTTCCTGATTATTTATTAATATGCTAAAGGTACATGGAATCAAATACTGGTTGTACGCCAATCTGTAATTATTTCGTCAGATAATATGCCATTAAAGTCACGATTATGTTGCTGGAAATTTGACAATGATCAGCAACCGGTAACATCGTCCCAATACTGATATAAATCAGTAAATTTTGCATGAAAATCAACTCATGCCGGAGGATTTATGCAGTTGCTTTTACTATCATTCATTTATACCGAACAGGGCACATAATTGTAGTGACTTGCCGAGCAGGATATAAAACCGCCTATAGAACAGGGGGCATGTGGCATGAGCTATGCCGTGAATATAGATTCAGATCAAACTGATACCATTGAGAACATGCAGCTGACTGATACGCCACTAAGCGAGCTATTCAGGCATATGCTAGTCAATATAGAGCGTGAACTTTCTTATTCCTGTCCAGTAAAGGCTTATCTGTTCGTTGTAAATCATAATAATATTTTAAGTCTTTACGACACATATAATATTGATCACCATAAAACACAGGATTGCGCAATGATCAACGGGAACAGTTGTTATTGTGAATCGATATGTGAATCCACAGGGCCAGTCGTTATTGACTACGCTGACAGGAACCATGAAATACAATGTAATGGCATATTTCCTGATCCGCACATAGCCATACCAATTATATATAACAATGCTCAAGTTGGCCTGGTTAATATATCTCTTCCTGGCGAAAAGGATAAGTCGCTGTACATAAATAACTATTTTCCTCCGATATTCAATCTTGTTTCCGGTTTTCTCGGTGCCGCAGTGCACCATGACAAATCTTCAAGAAAAGTAGACAGGACCGACATATTACTTAATGCAATAGATGGCATGATTCTCGATCTGGATATAGAAGGATCGGTTATTAATATCGAAAGTGAAAATAACATTATGGATGTTAATATTGGATTACTGATTGGACATCGCCTGACAAATCATTTCCCTGACGGTGATAAACAGATAATTGACGGTGCATTTAAGAGGTTGTCAGCCGGTGTCGTGAGCAGGGTCAAGGGAGAATATAAATTCAGGGATCGCCATGGTGTATTGAATCCTGTAGAGATAACAATCTATCCATGTACTACCAATGCCAGATGTGATGGCTTTACAGTTGTTTGTAGAAATATTGACCAGCAGAGGATTAACAGCGAAGCATTATTTAATAACCTGCTGGCGTCCGCGCCCGATGCTATCGTAATAGCTGATAAAGACGGCAGAATGGTTACGGTTAATGATCGCTGCACCATGTTGTTTGGCTATGAGAGAGGTGAGCTGATAGGGCAGCACATAGAGATGCTACTGCCAGAACAACTTCGTGAGGCTCATAAAGCCATGCGTGAACGATATTCAAAGGATTCGCACGGCAGGATCATGAGTGAAAACCCGAACTTACTGGCCCGGCATAAATCCGGATTTCTAAAATCTGTTGAGATATCGCTCAGTCCTTTCAAACAGGTAAGTGATAACCTCACTATTGCCATAGTAAGGGATGTTTCGCACAGAAAGTTACGAGAAGACAAGTTCAGACGACTCGCTTTTGTTACCGAGCATAGTCCCGACCCGATTATAGAGCTTGATGACTCCGGTAAGGTTCTTTATTCCAACAAAATCGCATCCGTTCTCTCATTTGACGATACTGAAAGTGGTACTTACAAGCATGTAATCGAGCAATACAAAAATACACAGTCCGGTGAGCAGACCCAGGATCTTATACCCAGAAACCTGGAGCTGGGCGGTCGTATTTACAGACAGAAAGTACGCCATACTGAAGGTTTTAATTCCTACTTTATCTATTTCAGGGATGTCACAGACAGCCAGGAATTTTCCAATAAGCTGTGCATTAAGGAAAAAACAGATTCATTAACCGGGTTATCCAATCGAATTGCATTTATTGCATCACTCAAAGATGCTATTAACAGGGCCAATATATATGATGTGTCTCATACAATTATATATATTGATTTAGAAGTATTTATGAATTTAAACAGCACAATATTAGAAGATAGTAAAAATAATGAAGCGTTTTTAAAAATGGTTGCGCGATTGCTGAAAGATAATATTAGACAGTCTGACACACTTGCAAGATTGCAGGACGGTAAATTCGCCGTGTTACTTGAATATTGCCCGGTCAGCAAGGGTTTTCAGGTAGCCGAAAAAATTAAGGCCACGCTCAATGCTGCTACTCCGGTTTGGCCAGATGGGCAAGATGAAAATTCCACACTATTAGCTAATATAGGCGTCGTCGAGATAGCCAAGTCCTTTGATAGCTACCATGAAATACTGGCTTCGGCTGAAACGGCCTGTCATTCCGCAAAGGAAAATGGGGACAATTCAATTTTTTTGTACAATAAAAAATCACAAATGCTGCGCATCAAGGGTAACGTTGCCAGCTAAGCGGTAGTATCTGCAGATTACCTTGAAATTCACCCGTCAAATGTGTGCCCATTGATCGCATCTTGCTGCGTTTTAATTTACTCACCAAAAATCCAACATATGTCATAAAATAAGCTTGTTTAGCTGCGATTCCTAGCATATCTTCTCACTCAAAGGCGGTCTCTTGTCAGGCGCATAAATAATATTATTGGGGTCCATAATGGTGCTTATCTCCCTGCGCTGCACTAGATCATTATGCTGCCAACTTGAATAAAAAATATATTTAACCAACAACGCTACGAAGCACACAATTCTTATTCCATAATGTATATGCAGTTATTATCTTCAACACGAACAAATGGACGCTACCAGGGGTGTAGTAGCTGTTCGATTGGGCAGGTGTGTCAAGCCGCTTGCGACAAAGGTTCGAAGCATCCCGCGGTTAAAGTATACAGAAGGTCTTACGTGGTTGATCGTAAGCAGCACCTGGTCGAGAGTGGTGACAAGAAGGGGTCGATATATGCTATCTGTAATGGTTCTTTTAAAAGCATCAGCCATTCCAATGGTGATAGCCGGGTAATCGATGTGCATTTGCCGGGAGATGTACTGGGGTTGGAGGCATATGCCGATACACAGGCTAAATATGACCTGGTAGCCAATGAACGGTCAACAATAGCAGAGTTTATTATTCCTGATTACCAGGAAATTGAGTCAGCTTCTTTCCTGAAAGAAATAATAGCATTGTGCGGCAGCCATTTTTGCCGCTTTCAGGACAAATATGAGGTTCTTGGAGGCAAGCGCAGTACATTGGAACTTGTAGCTTCATTTGTATTTTCTCTGGCGCAGCGTCATTGCACCAAGAATATCGTTGTTGCAGAGTTTAGATTACCCTTAACAAGGGGTGAAATCGCGGAGTACCTGGGACTGGCTTCAGAAACCATCAGCCGGCAATTTGTACTACTGGAAAAAATGAAGATTATTAAAACCAAAGGCCAAAGGATCACAATACTGGATTTTTCAGGGTTACAGGAGGTAGGCAATATCACGAAGAAGGAAGATGATTTCCCGAACTATCGGGTATAGACTGACGGTCTGGTATAGAGATTGGCAAATATTCGTTATAAGATGACATTCAGCAGCACTATTTGATATTCATCTAATTTTCGATGAATATCGGGATCAAGAGCGCTATCAGGTTGTGGAAAATGTAAGTTAAGCTCTCTATTATTGATGTTATGAATGAAACCAACCAACGATCGCCTGAAAAAAGGCGCACAAAACGCGTCATACCTTCGCCTGATCAACCGGTTCATGTCGAATTAAAAGGTTCGGATTTTATTGAAGGCACCACAGCCGTGAATGTCTCACAAGAAGGGATTGGAATATCCGTACCCCATGGATTCAAGGGCTACAATCTTGATGAGGTATTCGACATCATCATCAAGCTACCTGAACCAGTCAGTCGCAGCTTTTCAACAACGGCCAAAGTCATCCATCATCAAGGTAATAACTTTGGTGTACAGTTTGAAAACCTCGAAACAGAAGATAAAGAGGACTTATGGGCCTATATCGATCACCGGCTTGTCAATACAGATAGCGCCAGCCTGATGAAAATGTTGTACGGGGTGTGATTAAGTAAGATTCATTGCTGGTCTTAGCAAATGAAACTATAAGTTTCTTTCCTTCCGGCCGGGAACGGAAGCAAGGGAATTATCGATATAATGTAAAGATACATAGCACTTTGATTAGAAGTCAGCTTGTTTCTTGAATATTGCCGATATTCTTTAATCCCGGGACATCCAGTATTGTCAGCCTTTGACCTTTCGTTTTAATAATCTTCATTGTCTCCAGTATTACAAATTGCCGGCTGATGGTTTCTGAAGCCAGCCCCAGATACTCTGCGATTTCACCTCTTGTTAAAGGTAATTTGAATTCTGTAACCATAAGGTTCTTGTCCTTAAAACGCTGTACGAATGAATAGATAAACGATGCTACAAGTTCCAGCGTACTACGCTTGCCGCCCAGAACCTCAAATTTCTCCTGCAACCGTCTGAAATGATTGCCGTTAAGCGTCACTATTTCCTTTAGAAAGTCGACTGACTCAATATCCTGGTACCTGGGCAGAATGAACTCTTCTATAGTGGACCGCTCGTTCGCAACCAGATCATATTGCACCTGTGCACCGATATAATGATCCAGGCCCAGTATATCTCCAGGATAATGTATATCAATTATTCGAGTATCACCGTTAGCATGAGTGATACTTTTAAAGGAACCTGTACATACGGCATACAGGAATCCATCCCAATCATCATTCCTGGCCAAACATTGTTTGCGTTCAACTGTGTAGGTTCTTCGGTATAGTTTTACCGACGTTGTATTATTATCAGCCACGTCACACAGGCGTGACATACCACAGCTGATGCAGCTATCGTACTTCTCCTTTTTATATCTACCTGCCATTTCTTATAGTATGAGAGGAATTATCATCATGACTTTATGGGAGTGCATTCAAGCATGACTGAAAGATTGGAAAGATCTTGTTTCAAACGACTATTTCTCCTGGCGGGCATGGAAAAGCATGCGAAAAGTACTTCCTTTACCTAATTCGCTTTCCAGCAATATATGCCCACCATGATTTTCCATAATGCGATAAATAACCGATAGCCCCATACCGGTCCCCTTGCCTACATCCTTTGTTGTGAAGAACGGGTTGAATATCAATTCCTGAATGTCCGGCTCTATACCGGAACCCGTATCACTTACGCTTAGCTCTATCCAGTCACCACTGATTGCCTTGTGTGAAATAGGCGACTGGGTTTGGAGACCATGAATCCATCCAAGCCTGATGGCCAGATCTCCACTCTCTTGCATGGCATCCCGTGCATTGATCGCAAGGTTCATCAGTATCTGGTGAAACTGAGGGGCATTCATCATGACATCCGGCAGGTCCGGTTCAATCTCAGACTTGATGTTGATCGTGCTGGGAAGAGTCGCGCGCAACATCTTTATGTCCTGATTGATCAACACTTCCAACTGAATGGGCTGCTCCTCGATCGCATCCATGTGACTAAAGGCAAGCATCTGGCTGACCAGATTGGATGCGCGCTCACCGGCTTCCTTGATATTGCTGACGCAGGTGATCAGCTTGTCTTTATTATCAATATATTTGCCCAGCACAAGCCCTGCATGACCATTAATGACCGCCAACAAGTTATTAAAGTCGTGGGCAATGCCCCCGGTAAGAAGTCCAAGTGATTCCATTTGCTGGGCCTGTTGCAGTTCGCTCTGCATTCGGACTCGTTCAATTTCGGCATCTATTTTATCGGTAATATCATTGCCCATCGCAACGATATAGCTGATCACACCGTTCTCATCTCGTAATATCGAGTCATGCCAGTGCAATAGACGACGCTCACCATCCCGGGTTATCCACTCACTTTCGTACTGCCCGGAAATGTCCGGATTACCTTCACACAAATTCTCAAATACATATTTAAAGCTGTCCTTCCGCTTATCAGGGCTCAACAACCCCCAGACTGACTTCCCTATGACCTCACTACTTTGATATCCCGTTAGTTCCTCGGCTGCACGGTTGAAACGTACGATATGCCCTTTGAGATCGAGCACAATAATAAGATTTCCTGCGACATCAAATATGGTATTGGCAAAATCACGCTGTTTCCTGACCTCTGACTCATTTTGTATACGTTGAGTCACATCACGATCAATTCCGCGATAGCCCAACAGTGCCCCCTCCTTGTTTAGAATGGGAACGCCACTGGTTTCCAACACGATTTGCTTGCCACTTTTGTGGGTGTTCTTATTCACCAGGTTGCGAAAGTGGCGCTTTTCAGCCACGATTTCATTAAATATAGTGCCAATCCGAGCTTGCTCAGAGGGCTCCATGAAATCAAACGGTGTCTTGCCGATGATTTCGTCGACTCGGTAGCCCAATAGATCGTATACCTTGGGGCTCGCGTAAGTATAAACGCCCTTATTATCCACTTCCCATACCCAGTCAGGAATTGTATCAACGAGTGTTTGGTAGCGGTGCTTGCTGTCCTGTAGCGATATTAACAGGTCTCTCCGGTAGACCGTCGCAAAGTGGAAGATCAGGAGAAAATAGGCAAATGATCGCATAACATGCCAGAGCCACCAGTTTCCATCCCAAAGAGCTGAAAACTCAAACAGCAATCCTGCAAAGCCAAAGAGATAGAAATGATTTGAAAAGAAGGCTAACTGTGCCTGCTGTAATCGATGGTATTCCCGTGTGAAATATAGCCATGCGAATAAAAAACCGATACCGCCCATCAGATTGAGGAACTTTGCGCTCCGTGTAAATTGCTGATACTCATTCAGCATGGCAGGAGTTGTATCAGGCCAGAATATTGAGACGATACTAAAAGTAAAAGCCAAAAATAAAATTACCCAGAAGTATCCGGGCTTAAATAACTCCTTTGATGTAATTGCAGGCAGCCAAATTAATGCGGCAAAGAGCCCGCCAATAAAAGTTGCTGATGAGTGCAGCCAAACGAATGCCTGCCCCGGGTGCTGTAGAGAATGAAATATATCAATAGTGCCCATTGATATGAAGCAGGCGATAAGCCAGACATAGTTCCCACCAAGCATATCCCTCTGGATCGCCGCCATCAGAACAAAGGCCAAACCAAAACCAATCAGCGATCCGGTACTCTCGATCATGGCGTGAAACAATTCGCTGTTCCAGCGAAAATCCGGGATTACGATAGTGCTTACAATCATGCCAAGCAAAATAGGCACCAATGCCCAGCGAGTGGATAACCAAAGAGTATTCGGCACTATTGTTTACTCTTTCTCATTAACCTGAATGTCACCCGAACAGGATGTTTTTTACTGTTGATAGTATTTCATCAAGGTCAAAAGGTTTTCCCAGAAACATATCGACTTCCAGCTTATGATGCTGGAACTGAACATGTTTTTCTCCATGATTTGCATATAGGGATTGTCCACCCCCGCTCATGAGCACTATTTTTGTTGATGGAGATAAGGCTCGGCATTTATGGATTAATTCAATGCCATTCATTTGCGGCATAAACAAGTCGGTAAGCAGCAGATCATACTGATCGGCGTTGAGCAGGCGCAGGGCCGCTATTCCATTTTCAGCAAAGTTTATGCGGTAATTCTCATCTGAAAAGCCCATTTCAAGCATGTTTCTTAGCATGCGCTCGTCTTCGGCGATGAGAATACTTTTCTGTGATTTATTATTGACCATTAAGGAGATGGTATAGAACTATTGAGCAATACATCTGCTGGCTTCTTTATTAGCGCTTCAATTTATCATTCATCGCTAACAGAGTACTGCTTTATCATGTAAATACTGATATATGTCAGAAATTACAGCGGCATTTACGTCATTGCGCAGATATTAACAAGAACCCTGTGTAGTCATAGTTGGGTAAGTTCATGACTTAAAGGCAACACCTGACGGGTGTAGAAACCGGATATATATGGTTCAGTTACTAGTGTGCGGTCAGGCATTAATGCCCTGGTTTTGTATTATTGTTTGACCCATTCAAACGCATCATTTCTGTTTTCAAAAACGCGTATTTCCTTGTTTGAAACAGGGTTGTTAGACCTGTGTATCCCATACATTCTTGCCAGGCCGAATGCCAGTTTAGAGTTGACGATAAACGCCAGTTTTCCACTGTTTTCGTTGTCAGTTAATGATGCTATCTGACCAAGATTGACCAGCCCGCCAGTAGTAAGCTTGATTTCTTTAACTTTTCTGAAATCTGCAATTTCATTGAAACTGGAATAATCATTATCACTTAGTATGGTTTGCTGATAATTCTTTAACGATTCAATCAAATTATCATCAATTGCATCACCCTCCCAGGTTGTGATTAACAGTCTGGATTCTTTATCTATCCGGTGTTTGCAAGGCATGGCTAATGTGTTGTATTTAATTATATGCACACATACAAGATGTGTAGTTTTGGTAAACGCTGAACTATATTGGCCTTGCGTAACTTTGCAAACCACTTATGTTAAAAGTACGACAGGTCAACCTGGAATGAACAGTCCTTAATTTCGATTGATATAGCAATTAATGCTGGATGAGATTTATATTCTTCATACCATATCCCACTGTATAACCATCACCCAAAAGTAATCACGGTATTTATTACTGAAGACATGTTAGCGGGAGAATGAAAGCCTTGAACACCATACAGGAAAATAAGGCCTGCTAGTACGACTTTTAGATAATCAAAGTTGAAAACCGATCCTGTTGTCTGCTAGCTTTTGGTAGCGCGCTCCTGATTTGAGAAACATTTTCTCGTACAGTGTGCGGGGAGGCTAACAGCCATGGGTAAAATACTTCTGATCGCTATTGGATTCATCGTGATCATCGCGATTAACAAACAGGGAGCCTTTTCAGGGGTATCCTATGAAAGACCAGTTGTACTTGACCAGCAACGGTCGGGCAGGGGTATTAAAACTGTTGAGTTTAATGCGCTGTTTGAAGCCGAGAAGCCGTTGAGTAGCCTGGCGAAACAACACTATTACACAGTGGTTGAAGGCTACCTGGATTCCTGTGCTATCTGTAAACGCCTTGAGGCCGGTTTTCCTGCCTTTCTGAAGCAACGTAAGGATGTGGTCATACGGCGCGTTCGTTTCCCCGAGGCAGGCATGAACGTTTCGTTTTCCGGGAACGATAAGGCCAGTATTGAACAACAGGTCGAGTCATATAATCAACGCATAAAGTCTTATAACTTTTGCAGCACACCGCATATTGAAATCTACGGCCCTGCTGGTCAGGTAATCGCTGCCGATAACTGCACACAAAAGCCGGCAACCGCGTTTTTACAGCAATGGATAGCACAGGAATAAAGGTTTTGTTTACTAATGCATAAAGAACATCATCCTATTGGACACCTTACCTGCCGGAGGCGTGGATGACACAATGTCCTAAATGCCGGTATATAAGAACGGAAAACGACAGCCATGCACTGCCAGGTGTTTGTCCTTCCTGCGGTATTGTTTACGCAAAATGGTCAGCGGCCCAGCAACAGTCTGCTACCTCTGTTACAAAAACCGAGGCTGATGAGGCCACCGATCCTGGCTATGAGGTGATAGAAGACACCACCTTGTTACAAAAGGCGACGGGGCTGGTGTTTGATGTGCCTGACCGCGTCGATCCGGTGGTCTTTTGGGGGCGTGGGTTATTATTCGTTGTGTTCTTCATCTGGGGATGGTGGTTTATTTTCACCAACGGTAGTTGGCAGGATATCGGCGGCTCTTTTTTGCACAATATCAATTTGGCGTTTCATGAGTTTGGCCACGTGTTATTCAGACCCTTCGGGGATTTTATGACCATTTTGGGTGGCAGCCTGTTCCAGATTATGATGCCACTGATTGTTATGGTCGGATTTATACGGCAAGGCGATAACTTTGAGGCCGCCATCATGTTGTGGTGGACCGGACAGAACTTTATCGATCTATCGCCCTATATATCAGATGGCGAATACCGTGGTTTGCCGTTAATTTCAGGAATGGGTGAAGAATCTCATGATTGGGGAAACCTGCTGACCATGATGGACACCGTGGAAAATGCACATGTCTATGGCCGGATGAGTTTTATCGTTGGTTGTGTGATTCTCCTGCTTGGGCTGGTTTGGGCCGGCTATGTTCTATATCTACAAAAAAAGAACATGACCCCGTTTTAGGTGGAAATCTTGTGTAAAAACAGTTAGCTACATCATGTCGTTAATTAAGTGGCTACAACATCGAAACATCATATTGCTCAATTAGTCACTCAATGATTTAACCCACGCTCTTTTTCAAATGACCGGAACCTGACACTGATCAAAAAATATGGTAGCGAGCTTGACTTAACGCAAAAAAGTAATAGTATAAACCGGCGTGTCTAAATAATAACCATAAATACCTAACGGGATTCCAAAAAGAGTTTGATGGCTGCTACAAGCCTGATAACGATAATAAATTGACCAAACTGAGGAGTTAGGATGTTGAATATCGACCTGAAAAAGGCGTCAGTTTTTTTGCTTTTCTGCCTGCAAATTATCCCGTCTGTCACCTATGCCTATGATTTTGCCATTATGCCTGTGCGATCAAAGGCAAAAACCGAGCAACTTTACAAACCATTGATGAATTACCTCAGTATGGCTGCAGGACAGCCTATTACACTGAAGGCTTACGACAATTTCGTGAATTACTGGCAGGATATGCGAGATAATAAATTCGATTTCGCATTGGATGCCGCACATTTCGTCGACTACCGTGCTTCACAACTGGAACACCAGCCACTGGTTAAAATCAAAGATCGGGTCAGTTTTAGCCTGGTTACGACGGATGAAGAATCCATACTGGAGGCCTCGGAACTGATTGGTAAACCAATCGCCTGCCTGCCACCACCCAGTCGTGGAAATCTTGAAATTGATACCTTTTTTAAGAACCCGATTCGACAACCTCGCAAGGTTGAGGTCAAAAGCTATGAGGCGGCCGTCTACAAGATGAAAAAGGGCCAGGTGAAGGCAGCAGTCCTCCCAACCGCGATGCTGGGTGCCTATCCTGATCTCATTACTGTCGAAACAACTGAACTCTGGCCCCATATGGGCGTGACGGCATCCCCCAAGGTGCCAACCGAGGTTAAATCCAGTATCGCCAGGGCGTTGCTGTCATTAACCAAGACCGAGGAGGGCAACAAGGTACTGGCTGCAGTCGGCCTGGCCGGGTTTGAACCGGCAGACCACAGCACATATGAAGGTTATAGTAAGTATCTGGTCAGCTACGGCCGCTATAATCGATAGAAACCAATATCCTTGAGCATGCTGGCCGATATAATCGGCCAGCATGAACGAAGCCGCTATATTTAATCCCGATTGCCAGCTCTGCCCGAGGCTGGCTGGTTTTCTTAATGAAGCTGAAGAAAAACATCACAACGTACTATCGTTTGGGACACGTTTTATCCTCAATAGTGTTTACACCTTGAATGGTTTGATCCACAGGATCAGTCTGGGCAACAGCAGCAGATTGGCTATCAGCGCCATGAACATTGCCATGACAGTTAGCAGGCCAAAATAGATCGTCGGCAGGAAGTTCGAAAGCACCAGTACCGAAAAGCCAACGATAATAGCCATGCTGGTATAAAAAATGGCATATCCGATACTGGCGTGGGAGCGGTGCATGGCTGCAAGATAATTACCGTCTTTGGCGACTTCCAGCCTGAATCGATGCAGGTAGTGAATAGTGTCATCCACCGCAATGCCCATACTGATAGCGGCAATAGTGATCGTCATCATATCAAGGGGGATTTTTACCCAGCCCATGAGGCCAAATACCGCACCGATTGCAATAACATTTGCAATAAGCGCAATAAAGGCGACCTTGATCGACCTGAACAGGATGAAAAACATTGCTGCCAGGATAAACACAACCAGCGCCAGCGTTTTGATCTGGGTGTCGAACAAACTTTGTAACATATTGTTGTACAGCAACATAATCCCGGCCAGGTGAACATCTTGCACCTTGATACCAACTTCTTCAGGAAGATCTTTCCGGATTTTCTCAAGTAGCTGGTTACGTCGCAGACCGTCACGCGAATCGATAATGCGTAGTGTAAAGCGTGCCTGGTCATTATCCAGGCAAAGGTAAGGATCGAGAAGAACAGAACGGAATTCATCAGGCAGTTTATTGTAAATCAGGGCCAGTTTCAGGCTGTCGAGGTCTTCACCCTCATTGATGATACGGCCGGTCTTTAGCACGGTAGCAAAGGAGAGTACCTTGCCACTCTCGGGGAGGGCGTCGAGGTAGTCGTGGATAGCTTCGATGCGTTCCATTTTCTCGGTGGTGAACCAATATTCAGGCCCGCATGCTGCCTCTTCGAACTCTGCTTCCATTGCTGCGAATAAGGGATCTACTTCACCTGCTGTATCTGCTGCACTGGTTTCGGTATCCTTTTCAGGTGCAGCAAAATCGACAACAACATCCAGCGGAGTAGTACCGCCCAGAGCCGTATCAATAAGCTTCATTCCCTTGTAGATCTCGGTGTC
>JAPHTU010000199.1 GCA_026196145.1 Gammaproteobacteria bacterium | reverse complement strand
TCATCCGGGTCCTGGCGCTAACTGGATTGATCCGAAGTGTGGCCCGGTCGCGGGCACGACCCACCTGGGTGTTGGCAAGGTCACCGTTTGGGGTAACGATCCTGCAGGCCATAAAGACCAGGCCTGGAAGATCTGCTACGAAGTAGCAACCGAAGGGCCCGGCGTATTCCTGCGTACTCACCCGAAGAGCGACTACGTATGGGCTGACCAGACCAAGCATCCTGAGCCTAAGATCCAGCAGTCTTTGAAGGTCATCGACAAGAAGACCCGCAAGGTTGTTAAGACTATCCAGTTGACCGAGAAGAAAGGCTATGCAGCCGTTCATATCGAGTTCAACAAGGCTGGTGACGAAGTATGGACCTCTGTATGGAACCGTGCTGACAGCCTGAAGCCTAACGGTGAAATCATCATCTTTGATGCTAAAACACTGAAGGAAAAAGCACGTGTTAAGGGACTTTATGCACCAACTGGTAAGTTCAACGTGTATAACCGTGTAAATCACGTAACTTAATAGGTAGTTAAAGTTACTGTGTAATAACAGGGCGGACATGCTCGATAAGATGTCCGCCCTTTTTTATGTATACTGATAAGGTATTACTCAAGGATCTTGTTACCAGGGTTTTTGCGCAATATTTTGAATATTTCCTAAGGATATCGTCATGGCTGATTCACCCCGTAAATTTGGTTTGATGTCACGCAAGGTTGTGCTTGGTACCACGCTGGGTGCGGCATTATTCTTCATGATCGTGGGCGTTATTTTCTGGGGCGGCTTCAATACCGCGATGGAAGTGACCAATACAATGGATTTCTGTATTTCATGCCATGAAATGGAAGAAAATGTATACCAGGAATACAAGAAGACCATTCATTTTACCAACCGTAGTGGCGTACAAGCCTCGTGTTCAGATTGTCACGTACCGGATCCATGGATTCACAAGGTTGTGCGCAAGGTTCAGGCCAGTAGAGAGTTATACCACAAGGCGCTCGGCTCCATTGATACCCCGGAAAAGTTTGACAACAAACGTTTACAGCTGGCAAAGAATGTCTGGAAGGCCATGAAGGCCACTGACTCACGTGAATGCCGGAACTGCCATGATTTCAATTCCATGAAGCCCGAGGATCAGAAAAAACGTTCACGCAAGCAGCATATTAACGGCATGAAGGCCGGTAATACCTGTATTGACTGTCACAAGGGTATAGCGCACACGAAGGTTCATGACAAGCTGACTGACGAGGAATTGACGGCGCTGGAAAAACCGGTTGAGGGCAACAAGCGCCCAATACCGCCGCAATGGCAGGCCTATATTGATGCCCAGGGCGGGGACAAGAAAGCTAAAAAGCCCAAGAAGGTAGCCCAGGCACCCGCATCCGTCGAGCAGGCTACAGATGCCCCGGCAGCAGAAGCTGCGCCGGCTGCAAGCGCAAGTCCAGCCGCAGTAGCACCGGCGGCCTCGGGCCCTAATCCGGCAGCGAGCCGTGACTGGTCCGGTATTGAACCAGTAGAGGTGCCGCTGTTTTACCCCGGACAGGCCTCCATGGAATGGACACTGAAAGGCAGCGATCATGGTGGCAAGCGTGCCTTTGTAACGGGCGACCGTTGCTATGATTGCCACGCGGATGAGGAAGTTGATATTGGTGACAAGGTTGTCTCCGGTGAAAAAGCGGAAGCCACACCGATTCCTGGCAAGCGTGGCAGTATAGTTGTCAAGGTGCAGGCAGCGCATGATGCCGAGAACCTGTATATGCGTTTTCAGTGGGAGGATGGCGAGCATGCGCCGGTTCCATTTGTTGACGGTGGCAAGATGGATCCTGAGAACCCGATCAAGCTGGCGATCATGCTGGCTACGGATAGTGAAGATGATCCCAAGGTTGAGTACGCGGAGCGTGCAGGCTGCTGGCAAACCTGCCATCACGACCTCAATTACATGCCTCACAAGCCTGATGATTCAGCCCTGACAGGTCCGCTCTCAAAGCGGCTTGATCTTAGCGCTGGTTTTACCAAGTACCTGAAGGAGAGCCGTACCGAGGTCGAAGTGGAAGGTAAGGGCGGTAAAATGCGTGGTGGCTGGGACAAGCTGAAAGATGAAGCCGCGATTCAGGCAGCGCTGGATAACGGTTCATTCATGGATCTGCTACGTTACAAGTCGGGTACCGGCGAATCCGAGGATGGCTATGTCCTGGCTGAGCGTGTCATGACCGGTGGTCAGGGTGTGAATTTCACGGGCAGCCTTGATAATGGTGTTTGGACAGTCTTTATGACCCGCAAACTTACCTCGGACAAGCCCGGGGATATCAGTATGAGCGTCGATCAATGGTATAACTTTGGCCTGGCGATTCACGATGACTATACCAGTAGCCGTTTCCACCATGTTTCACTGGGTCTGAAGCTGGGTTTCAATGACGAAGATGCGGAAATCAATGCCGTAGGAAAGTAAACGTAATTTGAGGGTCATGGAGGCCGCAGGGTAGGCGATACCCTGCGGCCTTTTTTATATCCCCGCCTACAGTTATGATGGCTAGTCTCGAAATCTGATAAGGAGGTATGGTCAATGAGATTGCAATCGCTATTATTAGGCCTGTTACTGATGGCCTTTAATTCAGGGGTCTATGCGGGCGGCGAAAAGCCGCTGGTGATAATCAAGGATTTCAAATTCATACCGCAGGAAATTACCGTCAAGCGTGGCCAGGTACTGCGTTGGGAAAACAGGGAAAAGCGTCAGTACCACAGTGTCTGGTTCGAGGCGCTGGGTGAAGAAGAGCCGGATTATTTTTTTCCCGATGAATCTTTTGAGCGTGAGTTCAAGCAGGCGGGAACCTTTCCCTATCGTTGTGGCCCGCACCCGAGGATGACGGGTACGGTACACGTCATAGACTGAGTCAGACCATCTTAAGCGAAGAAATATCTCATGCAATACATACGTGTTTTTTTACAGTTCGTATTTCTCTGTGCGCCATTTGTTCTCGTATCTGCATCACATGCACAGGACGTTGAAAAGCTTTATAAAGATCACTGTGCCGTCTGCCATAATCCGTACCGTTTGGGGGCCATGGGGCCTGCGCTACTACCGGAAAATCTAAAGCGCCTGCGTAAAAAAGCAGCTATCGATGTTATTACCAATGGTCGTATCGCAACACAGATGCCGGCATTCAAGGACAAGCTTGGCAAGCAAGAGATTGAGTCGCTGGTCGAATTTGTTTACACGCCGCTTAAGCAAACCCCGGTTTGGGGGATGGATGAAATCAGGGCAAGCCATATCATCCATAATAAAGAGAGTGACCTGTCTGACAAGCCTGTTTTTGAAGTTAATGATTTGCTTAATATGTTCCTGGTAGTCGAGTTGGGCGATCATCATGTTACGTTGCTTGATGGTGACAAGCTCGAACCTATCCACCGTTTTAAATCACGCTTTGCCCTGCACGGCGGGCCGAAATATTCACCAGATGGCCGCTTCGTGTATTTCGCCTCACGCGATGGCTGGATCAGCAAGTATGATATCTACAACCTGAAACTGGTCGCCGAAATTCGTGCCGGTATCAATACCCGTAACCAGGCGGTATCCGCCGATGGTCGATATGTCATGGTGGCGAATTATTTGCCGCATTCCCTGGTGTTGCTTGACGCGCGTGATATGCGCCCGATCAAGTACTATGAGGTTAAAGATGGCAGCGGCAAGACGTCACGTGTCAGTGCGGTATATACTGCTCCGCCGCGTAACACCTTTGTGGCCGCGCTCAAGGATATCCCTGAACTATGGGAAATCTCGTATGAAGACAACCCGCCAATCGGTTTCGATGGCTGGGTGCATGACTATAATCCGGATTCTGGCGAAAATGTTAAACCTGAACCTTTTCCTGTCCGGCGTATTACGGTTAAGGATTATCTGGACGATTTCTTCTTTGACCAGGAGTATGTGTCATTAATCGGTGCCTCCCGTGAAGCCAAGGGGCAGGTGGTTGATATGGATCTGGGCAGGGTTATCGTGCCTGACCTGGAGCTGCCGGGTATGCCTCACCTGGGTTCCGGTATTACCTTTGATTACAAAGGCCGAACGGTGCTGGCAACGCCCAACCTGAAGAAAGGCGATGTCAGTGTTATCGATATGGAGACATGGAAGACGATCAAGCGGATAGAAACACTGGGTCCCGGATTCTTCATGCGCAGTCATAAAAATACGCCCTATGCCTGGGTCGACGTCTTCTTTGGTCCCAACAAGGATGCAATGCATGTCATCGATAAAAGGACCCTGGAAATTGTCAAAACCCTGCGTCCGGCACCGGGAAAAACGGCAGCTCATGTCGAGTTTACCCGTGATGGTAAATATGCCCTGTTGAGCATCTGGGATCCGGATGGCGCCTTGATAATATACGATGCGGCAACACTGAAAGAGGTAAAGCGTCTGCCGATGAACAAGCCTTCAGGTAAATATAATGTGTATAACAAAACCCGCTATGCAGAGGGGACAAGTCATTAGGGCCTGTCAACAGGCCCGGGCTACTTGATATATTTTTCCCGGTTTTTGTCCGTCAAGGCTTTCAGAAAATTTGTTATATCATTTGCTTGCTGATCGGTGAGTTCTATATCCAGCTGTAGCTTGGCCATCTTGCGCACGGCCTCATCGAGTGTTTGGATTTTCCCGTCATGAAAATAGGGTGCTGTTAAGGCAACATTTCGCAGCGGCGCCACTTTGAAAAACATGCGGTCATCTTCGTTTTTTGTGAGCTCATATATACCCTGATCAGCCTGATTTTCATAAGGGTGTTCCTTGCCGAGTGGTTCATAGGTCTCACCGCCAATCAATTTTCCATCGTGGCATGATTTGCAGTCCTGCTTGATAAACTCTTTCATGCCGCGTTGTTCAGACTCGGTTAATGCATTGGCATCGCCATTCATAAAGTCATCGAAACGACTGGGAGTAATTAATGTGCGTTCAAAGGCTGCGATGGCTTCCGCGATATTCTGGTAGGTGATCGCAGGTTTATCTTCCGGGAATGCCGTTGCGAACGCATCCTGGTATTCAGCTATACCCCGTATCTTTTTTTCCACGGTCTGTTCGTCGGGCATTCCCATTTCAATGGGATTAAGAATCGGTCCCTTGGCCTGTTCTACAAGGTCTTCTGCGCGTCCATCCCAGAACTGGCTGTCCTGCCAGCCTGCGTTCAGGACGGTCGGACTGTTACGTGTACCGGTTTCATTCCTTGCGCCGGGGGATGTGGGCAGGTTATCAACACCGGCAAAACCATCTTCCAGGCGGTGACATGATGCGCATGACTGCTGGTCATTGACGGATAGTCGTTTCTCAAAAAACAGTTTCTTGCCCAGCGCTATGCGCGCCGGCGAGTCGTTTTCAGACCCTGGCATGCTGGCAGGTAATGGCGCAAAAGTACGATTTGCGCTGCTTATCAGCAGTTCTGCATCGCCGGCAAGTGCAGTGGTTGTCACCAGTAACAGGGAAGTGACGATCAGGATGACAGGCTTCATGTCTCTTTCAGGTTATTTGTGGGTAAAAAATATGGACCTTCACAGAAATTCTAAATGAACGCAGTTGGGGCTTACTTAACCCCTCTTTCAAT
>JAPHTU010000229.1 GCA_026196145.1 Gammaproteobacteria bacterium | reverse complement strand
TTCTGGTGAACGCGATAGGAAATGGCACGGTCGTTATATAGCGAGGCAAATACATGCTTGATTGCGGCGATCACATTATCGATGCCGTGCACATTGAGAAAGGTTTCCTGCTGCCCGGCAAATGACGCCTCTGGCAGGTCTTCGGCGGTAGCCGATGACCTGACCGCGACAGTCGCCTGTGCGCCGCCACCTACCTGCATTTTTGCATAGGCGTGGGTGATTTCTTCCAGTAGCTCCTTTGGCAGGGGGGTATCGACCACCCAGCTGCGGATCTCTGCGCCTGCAATCGCCAGCGCGCCGACGTCATCAATATCAAGGTCACGCAGGCGTGAGTTGATGCGTTGTTCCAGATTGTTATGAGAAAGAAACTCGCGAAAGGCGGCAGCGGTGGTTGCGAACCCTCCGGGCACCTGAACATCGGCAGAAGCCAGACCGGATATCATCTCTCCCAGTGATGCGTTCTTGCCGCCTACAATCTCTACATCCTTAATTGTTAGTTTGTCTAACCAGAGGACTCGTTCAATCATAGGATTTTCCCGGATGGTTATGTCAGCCTGATAGGGGCACAGTGTATCCCTGTGTGAAAGGCACCCGTATTGATTTTTTAAAACATCACTATTAGTGCATCACTATCGCCTCCGGTTAGGCTATATTGAGCTACATATTGTCAACAGTTACTAATATAGGCCCGCTATGGATTTACTGGCAGAACTCAAACGTAAAACAATGACCGCTGAAGCTGTTGCCGCAACGGTGCGCGATGGAGACCAGGTTGATTATGGCATGTGTCTGAATCAGCCTGATTTGTTTGACAAGGCACTGGCCGCCCGAAAGGACGAGTTAAAGGATATCGATATACGCGGCACGCTATCTGTTCAAAAACGACAGGTGGTAGAGGTCGATCCGCAACAGGAGGTTTTCACCTATGGCAACTGGCATTTTGGCGGCTATGATCGGGCAATGAAAGACAACGGGGTGATGGATTACATCCCCATGAATTTTGGCGAAGCGCCAGGAATATACAGGCGCTTTCTGACAACTGACCTGGTCGTCATCAAAACCACCCCGATGGATGCGCATGGATTTTTCAATTATGGCGCAACCAACAGTTTTATCCGCGCTTCGATGGATACGGCAAAACGTATTGTTGTAGAGACAAGTACCGCAATACCTCGTTGTTTTGGTATTGAAAATGCGGTGCATATCAGCGAAGTGGAGGTCGTGATCGAGGGAGATAATGCGCCATTATTCGAATTGCCCAACCCGCCAATTACCGAAGTAGATGAAACTATTGCCGGTTATATCGTTGAGCAACTGGAGGATAATAGCTGCTTGCAACTGGGTATTGGTGGTATGCCCAATGCGGTTGGTTCGGCCATTGCGCGCTCCGATCTGAAGGGACTTGGTATCCATACCGAATTGTTTGTCGACGGTATGGTTGATCTGGTTGAGGCCGGTATGGTGACCGGTAATCACAAGCAGTCATATCGTGGACAGATCTGCTTCTCCTTTGCGCTGGGCACACAAAAAACCTATGACTTTTTGCATGACAATGAAATGTGTACAAGTCTGCCGGTAAATGAAACCAACCTGCCGGATAATATCGCGAGAAACAAGAAAGTCGCTTCTATCAATAATGCACTGCAAATTGATCTGGTCGGCCAGGTGGCCTCGGAAAGTTCAGGTTACCGGCATATAACCGGCACCGGTGGACAGTTACAGTTTGTGCGTGGTGCGTATGCGTCGGAGGGCGGCAAATCCTTTATGTGTCTGTCATCCCGCTATTTGAAGGGCGGGGAACCGAAATCGCGCATTGTCGTCGGGCATGAACCCGGCACGATTGTCACCACGCCACGTACGGACACCATGTACGTGGTTACTGAATATGGCGTGACCAACCTAAAGGGCAAAAACCAGTCTGAACGGGCGCTGTCTCTAATTGAGCTTGCACATCCGGATGACAGGGAAGGGCTCATGAAGGCGGCCCGTGATAACAAGGTGGTGAGTCGTCGTTACTGGTAGGTTTTTGGTAAGTATTTATTCGCCGGATCGTATTCCACGAATCATAGACCGGTTTGCAAGTGCTCAATCATTCAATAGTTCAGGGGTGAGCTATAATCTACATTATAAGGTGCCACACTATGTTTCCGTGGATAATGAGTTTGTAAAACTATCGATGAGGAGGGAATGATGAAAGCAGCCATGATATTTACCGGGAGTGGCCCGATTGTTGTGCTTACCTCCCATGACAGCCTGACCGATGTGAGCTTGATTGAAAAATTTAATGCCAAGGGTATTACCAAATTTATTGCCTATGAAATTCCAGTGGAACTGGCAGAGGAACGTTATGGCGGCCACTATAAGGTCGTAGTTAACGACCTGCATGAGTCTGATGACTTACGGGTACTGGATTTTAACGGCAATCGCGCATTTGGTTTATTTAAGATCAGTGAACTCGGTAACCCGATTACTTTTGAAGGCTAGAATAACGTTTGATGGCCAATATTAATGGAGACTTGGCCCCGGCATGGGGCCAAGTCTTTACTGGTAGGCATGGCTATGTAAGCCATGCACTGGTTTTCATATGGATGTCGAACCTGACATGAACAGTGTAAACTCGTACGCAATCAGTCCTCCTGATCTTGTTATGTATTAAAGACAATTACTGTCTCGATACACAACCCGGGGCTTCGATGCTTGGCAGGTCAACCCGCAATGTCTACAAAGCGTGGGGCATAACACTTTGATAAGGTCTGGCGGTGGATGAGGACTTAACTAATACAGGTAAAGAAGGTGATTACCTCAAGGTCGATATTGCCTGCCTTAACCCCAAAAGCCTGCACGCCACCCTGGTCTCCACTGTCGGTAGTCATTGTGAAGTATGGCGGACTAATAAGCGCAGCCAGGCAGACCGAGCCGGGAATGCCTATCTTGAATTCGTGATTAAATACCCGCTCGGCAATCATAGCCAGCCGGAAATCACCATGCTGGCGAAACATTACCGGATGCTCAGGCAGGAGCTGGATGATGTGATACCGGAAGCTATTTTTTCCATCACCAGGGTGGACGGCAATGTAAATGTCTGTGTGGTCGCCAGGGCGGTAAATATCTGGTTCGATATTGCCAATCCGCAGAACCGGGAAGAGGCGGTAGAACTGCTCAGAACTCATGTAAAGCCTCGTGTCCAGCTGGAGCGATTTATCCGCGCAGCCAAAGCCTGGCGAGCATCGGGACATTCACGCCTGATTGATCTGTTCGGCGTTGATAACCTTGTCATGGATACCAACCGTGAAATACGTTACCTGGACAGTTTCTTTGTCTTCTTCTTCGAGGACATGCTGGATCTTTTGCAGGAACCCGATGAACAGCTGGAGTATCGTATTAATCGCTCGGTGGAGCGCCTTGAGTATCTTGAGGAGATGCTCGGCGAGAGCAAGAACGCAGACCCTTAACAGGTAATTCGTTACATACCTGTTGATTCAATAACAGGCAGAATGCCCAATATCCGGCGATTGATTGGTACTGGTCCCGGTAGTTTTCTGGCTCACAAGGAACTGTCTACCAGACCCGGTGACTGCTGAATATAGAAGCAGTTATTTCTTTGCAGCCCGTACCGTGATTACTTAATACTCGTAATTAAAATATCGTTAGGCTGGTTTGTTGTATAGCAGCAGTTGCTTCGACTAATCTCTTGATATTCAGGATTGTTGGACAAGGGCTATGTCAGATCGGGTAAATGTGGGTGGTTTGCAGGTCGAACGTGTACTGTTCGATCTGGTAAATGATGAAATCATGCCGGGCACGGGTGTCGATGCAGATCACTTCTGGAATGCATTCACACAGATTGCCGATGATATTGGCGCAAAGATTCACGCGCTGTTACGGGTGCGTGACGAGATGCAAGCCAGTATCGATGCCTGGCATATCGAACGGCGCGGGCAGACCCACGATGCAGCGGCCTATAAATCCTTTTTGAGTGACATTGGTTACCTGCTTGAGGAAGGAGATGCATTCGAGATAACGACCGAGAACGTTGATCCGGAGATAGCAACGATTGCCGGGCCACAACTGGTCGTGCCCGTTAATAATGCCCGTTATGCACTGAACGCAGCCAATGCCCGCTGGGGCTCGCTGTATAACGCCCTGTATGGCACTGATGTTATCCCCCATGATGAGTCAGATGACGAAGATCATGGTTATAGTCCGGCGCGAGGCAACAAGGTTGTAGCCTACGCCAACCGGTTTCTGGACGAGCATTTGCCACTGGCTGATGGTAGCTATTCACAGGTCTCGGCCTACCGTGTAGCCGATGGTCAACTTCGTATGTTTATGCAGGCAGGTACTGAAACGACCCTGAAAAATCCGGCGCAGTTTGCTGGTTACCTGGGTGAAGAGAACTGTCCATCCGCAATCCTGCTAAAGCACCATGGCCTGCACGTCGAGATGCAGATTGACCCGGAAAACCCCATTGGCCAGCAGAGCCCGTCCGGCGTGAAGGATGTCGTACTCGAGTCTGCGGTAACCACGATTCAGGATTGTGAAGACTCGGTGGCGGCAGTTGATGCGGAAGACAAGGTGGGTGTCTATCGTAACTGGCTGGGTCTGATGAGAGGTGATCTGACGGCTGCCTTCAGCAAGCATGGCAGAACGCTGGAGCGTTGCCTGAATGAAGATCGTGAATATATTGCTGCGGATGGTTCGTCACTGACATTGCCGGGCCGTTCCCTGATGCTGGTACGCAATGTCGGTCACCTGATGAGTAATCCCGCGATTCTCGATCGGCAGGGTAATGAAATCCAGGAAGGCATTATGGACGCGATGATTACCGCCTTGATTGCCATGCATGACCTCAAGGGGTTGGGGAAATACCGAAATTCGCAGACAGGCTCCATGTATGTGGTCAAGCCCAAGATGCACGGACCGGACGAAGTTGCCCTGACGGTAGAGCTGTTCGGGCGGGTGGAGGATGTGCTTGGCCTGCCACGTAATACCATGAAGATCGGCATCATGGATGAGGAACGGCGTACCACGGTCAATCTCAAGGAATGTATAAGGGCTGCTTCGGAGCGGGTGATTTTTATCAACACCGGCTTTCTTGATCGCACCGGCGATGAAATTCATACCTCGATGGAAATGGGGCCAGTCATCCGTAAAGGGGATATCAAGAATGCCCCCTGGATACAGGCCTACGAGGACTGGAATGTTGATATTGGCCTGGAATGCGGGTTCTCCGGCAGGGCGCAAATCGGCAAGGGCATGTGGGCAATGCCGGATGAGATGGCTGCCATGATGGCAAACAAGCAGGTGCATCCTCTGGCCGGCGCCAACTGTGCCTGGGTACCGTCACCAACTGCCGCCACACTGCACGCGATGCATTACCATCAGATTGACGTCTTTGAGCGGCAGGCTCAGCTGAAGACCCGGCCACGCGCGAGCCTTGATGACCTGTTAACGATGCCAATAACCAGCTCGCCTGACTGGAGCGAGGAAGAAATACAGCAGGAGCTGGAAAATAATTGCCAGGGTATTTTAGGTTATGTCGTTCGCTGGATTGATAGCGGTATCGGTTGTTCCAAGGTACCGGATATCAGTGATACCGGACTGATGGAAGACCGCGCGACCTTGCGCATATCCTCGCAGCATATCGCGAACTGGTTACACCACGATATCGTCAACGAAGCACAGGTGGTGGAGACTTTAAAGCGCATGGCGGTTGTCGTGGACAAGCAAAATGTAGCCACTGCAGGGTATGAACCAATGGCCCCGGAGTTTGAGAGTACCGCGTTTGAAGCCGCGCTTGACCTGATATTTCTGGGACGCCAGATACCCAGTGGATACACGGAGCCAACGCTACATAAGAAGCGACTGGAGCTCAAGAAGGCCTGATAACAGGCTGTTGAGATTCTACTCAGGAGGCACGATACGTCGTTAAAATCATTCTCAAAATGCTCATTTATTCCATATAAACTCGGCTTTGGCTTCCTGCGTCGCCCTAACTCCTGCATCCATGCAGTCGTGCGCTTTTTCGCATGATTTTGCCTAGTCTCGCGCTCCCCTGAGCGAATTCAAACAACCTGTTAATGATGCGCCGCACAAAACTTAATACTCAACATAGAAATTATGTATTTTTTTAAATACTGCAGGTGCTCTAGTATTTTTTACAATTAGGGGTAACCGGATATATCAAGTGGACGCAATCAATAAATCATATGTGGGTGAGACGATGAAAACTAGACAGGAACAGATAGCCGAGTTGGAAAGCGAATGGCAAGACAACCCACGCTGGACAGACGTCAAACGCAATTATAGTGCTGAAGACGTGGTGCGTTTACGTGGCTCTGTGCAGCCTGAATATACTTATGCGCGCAATGGTGCAAACAAGCTATGGGATCTGGTGCATGGCAGTGCGAAGAAAGGCTATGTGAACTGCATGGGGGCCATCACTGGTGGTCAGGCGATGCAGCAGGCAAAGGCCGGCATTGAGGCCATTTATTTATCGGGTTGGCAGGTTGCGGCAGACGGCAATACATCTGAAACCATGTATCCAGACCAGTCGCTGTATGCATACAACTCTGTTCCTACCATGGTGCGCCGTATCAATAATACCTTCAAGCGTGCCGATGAGATCCAGTGGTCAAGAGACATCAACCCGGGTGATGAAGGCTATCACGACTATTTTCTACCGATTGTTGCGGACGCGGAAGCTGGTTTTGGTGGTGTACTCAACGCCTTTGAACTGATGAAAAACATGATTGATGCAGGTGCAGCCGGCGTACATTTCGAAGACCAGCTGGCTGCTGTTAAAAAGTGCGGTCACATGGGTGGCAAGGTACTGGTTCCAACCCAGGAGGCAGTTGAGAAGTTGAATGCAGCAAGGCTCGCAGCCGATGTTTGTGGAGTGCCAACATTGGTACTGGCGCGTACAGACTCCGAGGCCGCCAACCTGTTAACCAATGATGTCGATCCCAATGACAAGCCGTACCTGACTGGTGAGCGTACCGCGGAAGGTTTTTACCGTGTTAAGAACGGACTTGAGCAGGCGATTTCACGTGGTGTTGCCTATGCACCGTACGCTGACCTGGTGTGGTGTGAAACCGGTGTGCCGGATATCGGCTTTGCACGTGAATTTGCGCAGGCAGTACTGGCTGAAAACCCGAATAAATTGCTCGCGTATAACTGTTCTCCTTCCTTTAACTGGAAGCGTAGCCTGGACGACAAGCAGATCGCCAGTTTTCAGGATGAGATTGCGGACATGGGTTACAAGTACCAGTTCATCACCTTAGCTGGCATACATAACATGTGGTACAACATGTTCGATGTAGCCTATGACTACGCCAGGGGCGAAGGCATGAAGCACTATGTCGAAAAGGTACAGGAACCCGAATTTGCGGCTCGCGAACGCGGTTATACCTTTGTTTCTCATCAGCAGGAAGTTGGCGCAGGCTATTTCGACGATGTGACTACCACAATACAGGGTGGCTCTTCATCTGTTACTGCACTGACTGGCTCAACCGAAGAGGAGCAGTTCGGCTAGGGGCTGGGTTCCCTGAAAATTGATTATTTCGCCGGCATTTTCCTCGAATACCGGCGATCTTACCCTCTGGCCACTGCAATAGTGGCCGTTCCTTAAGCCCGGTTATGCCGGGTTTTTTTTATGTCCATGGATGGACAGTATGCCGCGAGAGGCAGGACGCCGAAGCGGCGATGGTCAGGATGACCGGTATGTCGCGGGCGCATGGTCTTTCTCGGACATCGTGTCCTTCAAGATACTCGTACGTCCGTGTACATCGGACGCGCAGGACTACAAGGATGTAGGAGTTAGTGCGAAGCAGGAGCCACAGCCGAGGGGCAACGATGGTCAGGGGAGGGCCAAATCCCCCAAAAGGTCGGCACAGCCGGGAAATCAGCCAGGCGAAGCCGGAATCCAGGCCCAAAAAAATACGGTATTTTTTCTTGATTTTTCCTTGACAGATCATAGATATGGAGATATTGTGCACTGCAACAATGCTGCACTGCAACATTACGGGATTAACCTTATTTTTAATTATTGTGGAGATCAAGACCATGCAAAACGAATCAATGGATTTTTATAAAGACCTGACGACCAGGACTGTGGAATCAGTAAAGCGTCTGGGTGAACTGAACCTGCGTACCTTCGAAACCCTGGCTGCCAAGCAGGTTGAGATGGTGCAGAGCTGTGTAGAAGCCGGTGTTAAGCAGTCAGAAGTTTTAACCAGCAATGGTGGTGACATCAAAGAATTGCTGTCTGCACAGGCAGAGCTGTCCAGCTCATGCGCCGAGCAGTTTACCAACAACATGATGGAGACTGTTGACATCATCAAGACTGCCCAGGAAGAGCTTTCCGGGCTGGTTGAAGAGTCAGTAGCTGAAGTTAAAGAGAATGTTGCCAAGGTAACTGAAATCAGCAAGAAGAGCGTTGAAGAGGCTGTTCAGGCTGCAAAGCCAGCCAGGCCTGCCAAGAAAGCCGCTTAGTAGACCCTATGTATATAGCCTCTCTTCGGAGAGGCGTTTTAGATGGAGTAGTTGAATGTCAGAACAAAAAATTGCGTTGGTAACCGGTGGTAATGGTGGTATTGGTAGCGCTATCTGCCAGGAACTGGCGGATAGTGGTATGACGGTTATCGCTGCGTACTACACACCTGAGAAAGAAACTGCCGAAGCGTGGCAGGCCGAGATGAAGCAGGCAGGTTATGAATTTCATCTGGTTGCAGGTGATGTTGCGGATTATGAAAGTGCCGGTCAGATGATCAAACAGGCAGAAGCCGAGGTTGGCCCGATTGATGTGCTGGTTAATTGTGCAGGCATCACTCGCGACAAGATGCTTAAGCGTATGACCGAAGAGCAATGGAGTGCGGTGATTCGTACCAACCTTGATTCGGTTTTCAATACTACGCAGCAGGTTATCAACGGCATGCTGGAACGTGGTTATGGCCGGGTAATCAATATTTCCTCGGTCAATGGCCAGAAAGGTCAGTTTGGCCAGGCGAACTATTCAGCGGCAAAAGCCGGTCTGCATGGTTTTACCATGGCTATCGCACAGGAGACAGCCCTGAAGGGTGTGACGGTGAATACCGTTTCCCCTGGTTATATTGCGACGGACATGACCAAGGCGATCGCGCCTGAAATCCTGGATTCAATTACTCAAACCATCCCCATGCGCCGTATGGGTGAGCCTGAAGAAATTGCTCAGGCAGTCGCCTGGCTGGCTGACGAGAAAACGGCCTATGTAACAGGGGCGAATATTCCTGTTAATGGTGGATTGTTTATGGCTGCCTGATAAAGCGGTAGTTAGAAATACTCTCCTCTCCCTGATCAAAGGGAATCTTTACAGGCGCCTACGGGCGCCTGCTTTTTTTACCGTCAATTATTTTGGGTATCCGGATTATCGTTTGTATGCCGCATATTAAGTAAGGTAATACTGGGGCGCTCTCAAACCAGAAGTAGTCGTTCTGGGTTCAAGTGATTCAGGCTATTCAGCCGGTAAAGCGGCCTTAGAGGATTATTTCGCCGGTGTGCCAAATCGCTACAAAGCGGTCGCTCAAGGAGCATGGCTATTCGGTAATCTCGCCGCTAAAGCGTCCATTGGTATATAACTACAAGCGACATAATTTGCCACCTGAAAGTCGTTGGTAGCGATCTCCATGAACATAGGAGAAATATCTAAGCTATCGGGCAATGCATCGGTCGTTAACGAGTCTGTAGTTGCGGCCACATTCCCAGTCATTTCCAGAGTAATCGAGAATTCCGTGATCAGGGATGTTTATGGCAACACATGATTTACCTGCCGATTTGTAGCCACGATCACATTTCCACCCGTTGCCGTAACTATGATCCACCATATAACCATTTTTCGGCACCTCGATAGCTACGCAGTTTTGTCCTGCAGCACGATAACCGCGGTCACACGCCCAACCAGGGCTATAGGATTCATCCACAAAATATCCGTGCGCCGGAATTGAAATGACGACACACTGATTCCCGACTTGTCGATAACCCTTGTTGCATTTCCAGTGGTCGCCATTGGTGTTGAGATAGGCATGTTGCGGAATATTGAGTTGATGACAGCCGCTCATTTTTTTGACAAACCCGCGTTCACATTCCCAGCCATTGCCATCGTTGTTCAGATAGGCATTTTTCGGCAGGGAGATTAGCACGCAATAATCGCTCAACAGTTCGTAGCCACGCCCGCATTCCCAGCCATGACCATAGGTTGTGTTGGTCGCATAGGCATGTACCGGTATCTTGACGGACACACATCGATTCTCACCGACGGCCCGATAACCCTGATCGCACTCCCAGCCCTTGCCATATTCGATAGCGCTTGCGTTGCCAGGTATCGCTCCGTTATTTTGAGAGATTGCCAGGCCGGGTATTGTGGTCAAAAATACCAACAGAAGGAAGCGTATAAGAAATGGTTTCCTGCCATGGGATAACATTAAAAATCACCTGCCTTGAGTACGTAAACAGTCGAGCCTTTACGTCCCTTAACATAGGCCTTGTCAGCAACAGCATAGATATGTTCTCGGGCAGCATCAAAAGACTGGAGATAACCAGACTCAGCGGGATCAAGCGTTGGTGAAAGCTTTGTTAATGCCTCCGCCTCAACAAAGAATTCGACTTCCATGATGTTGGCATAGCCACTAAAACGTACGCATTCGCGCGTGGCATCATAGCTACGACAGGGGTTGGAAAAACTTAGCTTCATGGTTATTTCTCGAAATGGCGTGGTGAAGGACGGGCACCATCGGGTGACATGCCCTTGAGGAATTTGAATAACTCGCTATCGGTTGACAGCACTAGCGTGGTATTAGTCGTAATAATGGATTTATAGGCCTGCATGGTGCGGGTAAATTCATAGAAGGCAACTGACTGTGCGTCCTGGTTGTAGGCGCTCGCGTAAATCTCGGTGGCTTTGGCATCCGCAAGGCCGCGTATTTCCTCGACCTGACGATAAGCTTCGGATTGAATCTTGTTCAGGTCGCGAACACGGTTACCACGTATGCGAGCGGCTTCACCATTACCTTCCGACAGAAAACGTTCCGCTATTTGTCGCCGTTCGCTAATCATGCGGTCGTATATCTTGGGACGTACGCTTTTATTGTAATTGATTCGTTTGAAACGAATATCAAGCAATTCGATACCAAACACTCGAACCTTCTCTGCCGCTGCCGAAAAGATTTCTTGCTCGACCAGTTGGCGTCCTTTCTGAATTGGCACCAGAGATCCCATATCGCGCTCTGCATCAGTCAGGAGGGTATCGCGCAGTGGTATGCGGTCCCTGGTAGTGCGAATGATTTCAATCAGCTCGTGTTTTGCGACCGCATTGCGGGTCTCACTGCCCAGGATATCGTCGAGGCGCGACTGGGCACTACGCTCATCACGCAATCGCAAAAAGTATTGCAAGGGGTCGGTAATTCGCCAGCGAGCGAACAGGTCAACCGAGATATAGAGTTTATCCTTTGTCGGCATGTCCGATGGGTTACCGTCCCATTCGAGCACGCGTTTGTCTATGGGATTGATTTCCTGAATGAAAGGCAGCTTGATCTTCAGTCCCGCCGTTGTGACCGGTTCACCGACCGGCTTGCCAAACTGGGTGATAATCACTTGCTCAACTTCATTGACGGTATAGATGGCGCTCGTCAGGATATACAGGCCAACACCCAATGTAATCAGTAATGTCAATGGTCTACTGGTATTCATGGTTGTACACCTTTTTGACCACCAAGATTCAACAGGGGAAGCAGATTAGGTGTCTGCTCATCGAGAATAATTTTAGAACGTATACCGGGCATAACCTCCTGCAAAGTCTCGATATAGATACGCCGCCGGGTAACCTCGGGGGCCTTGCTGTATTCCGTCAGCAGGGCGTTAAAACGCGCCACATCACCTTCTGCCTCGTTAATACGTTTAAGCCGGTAGCCATCGGCCTCGCGAATACGTTGATCCTTTTCACCTTCGGCCAGTGGGATTACCTTGTTGTAGTCACGCCGCGCTTCGTTGATCAGTTTTTCTTTTTCCTGTTGCGCCTGATTCACCTCGTTGAAGGACTCCTGTACCGGTAGCGGTGGATTGATATTCTTGAGTTGCACCTGATCAATACTGATGCCCATGGCATACTTGCTGGAGAGTAACTGCATTTTTTCCAAAGCCTCGATTTCAATTTCCTGACGTCCAACGGTAATGACTTCATCTACCGTACGATCTCCAACGACCTCGCGCATAACCGATTCCGAGACATAGCGCAGGGTGGCCCCTGGCTCACGAACCTCAAACAGGAATTTCCTGGGATTGGAAATACGGTATTGCACTACCCACTCCACCAGTGCGGCATTCAGGTCGCCGGTAACCATTTCGGTTTCGCGCTTGCCATCAACCGGACTTTGAAACAGATCAGTGGATCCGGCCGTAGAGAAGCCGAACTCCTGCTTTAATTGTCGTTTGACGGGCACGATTGTCGCCACATCAATACCAAGCGGTAATTTGAAATGCAGACCGGGCTGTACCTCCTTGAGGTATTTGCCGAATCGCTGCACGACAGCGACCGAGTCGCTGGGTACCGTGTAATAGGCTGTCCACGCGCCCAGGCCAATCAGGACAATCAGGGCAGGAATGAGAATATTGCCTGAACCGCCACCGGGTAACAGTTGCCTGAGGTTATTTATGCCCTGCCGTGCCAGTTTCTCAAGATCGGGTGGGCCGGGATTGGGACCACCACCCCAGGAACCACTCTGATCATTGTTCCCGTTATGCGCTGCCATGGGGAAGTTTTCCTGTATTTTGTTTACATGGTATTTGGCTTTGATGAACGATCATTCCATCGTCCTCGGCACACTCAATGGCCCTGGAATCAATTTCTTCCTGGTAAAGTCGCTTTGTTCGTTCTATGGCTCTTACTGTAATATCCTTGTTATACAGGATAGCGATTTTGGCTACAGGCGAGTACGGAGACCATATTGAGGTGATCAATAGCAGGTACCGAATGAAACGTCAGTTGCGCATGCGGGGGTTCGTAAATTGGCAATACGACTGCCTTGTGTAACGGGGCCGCCTGAGAATAGGCCATATAAATACTTGCTACCGCCCTGGGCGGAAAATCGCTTGTTGAGTGCTCTGGAGGTGGTTCTGGCAAACCGGGGCAACCCCGTTTCCACATAGTAATCACGGAGATAAACAATAACATCCCAGTGTTCATCGCTCAGTTTAATATCTTCTAGCGATGCCATGTCTGTACATTGTTTGCGGTCCCAGAGCTGGTTATTCAACTCATTGAGGCGCACGCTTGCATGCTGGCTGGATAATTCCGCATCCAGTGCATTTATCTTGTATTCATTCATATTATTTACCTTGGTATGTTTTCGGGGCAGCAATATGTCGATTGTTTCTAGTTGGGAAAATAATAGACATCTGCTGCGGCAGATCAGGTATCACGAGAAAGGCCAGATAAGATAACTATGACGCCATTGGTCATAGGTTTGCGGAAGGTGGCTTACAAACTGATAAAGGAGGTGCTTAATAGAGCATCCTCCTATTTACAAAGGAAAGCAAATTAACTGAGTATATACATTTCGAAAAAACCGTAATTGCTTTACCTCATCAGTTTATATGATGAGCTATATGCAAAGAAAGGCCTATAGTGGGGCGGTCACCACATCCCATGCTAATTACTTTACTGCTTTGAATGGATGATGTTGCCACAGGGAGCAACGTATATTGCGCATGCTTACAAACGGCCGGTTATCATTCAAGGGAGATCCACATGTTTACTTTAGTAGATTCAAAAGCTGCGTTCATTAAAAAACCACCTAGTACGCTGGTCATTAGCGTGGATTGGTTCGATGGAAGCAGTAATAGCGATATTCTGGAACGAGACAAAACCCAGAGTCATCGATTACACGAACCGGAATATCGTATGAACACCATTGATCCCATGAGTGGTAGGGATATCGAAAATGTCACTACCCACCCATCAATGAAAG
Organism: Gammaproteobacteria bacterium; assembly: GCA_026196145.1. GTDB lineage: Bacteria > Pseudomonadota > Gammaproteobacteria > JAJDYQ01 > JAJDYQ01 > JAJDYQ01. The sequence continues at coordinate 4,888 of JAPHTU010000229.1, read as the reverse complement.
ATGGAAACCTAACCATGTACTTTGAAAGTGAGGATACAAAAAGGGCGTTCCTGAAAATGCCGATAGACCAACCTAATCGTAAACTACCTTTCCCGGCGACAGATAATGATGATCGAGGCGGCTAATACATAGTCGTCTACTTTTGACGTTAAGCTTCATCAGTTGATCGGTTATCTGAATCACGAACGCTAGCTTGCGTCTGGCACACAACCAATGAAAATAGATAAACCGCTTGATCCAACCTGGCAAGACAGCATCTTTCGTCAACGTGAAGAACTGGCGAGAATGCTGAAGGAGCCGCTTATTCTGTTGGCCAAAAAATGTGTTTCTGAGTGGGGGGATCGCCACCTTCTAAATAAAGTGTTGCAGCAAGGATTCTCGGGCATACCTTATTGCTGTTATCTGTATATCATTAACGTCGAAGGCGTGCAGCTTAGCGATAACATTATCGATAGCGGAATCACACCTGGTTACTATCAAAAAAATCGTTCAGAACGTCCCTATATGAAAGAAGCAATGCCGGCCTGGGGGTTTCTGTTGTCCGATGCCTATATTAGCCTGGATGCACATCGACCATCGATAACCGCGTTACAAATCATAGTGTCGGATGCAGGAACTCAACTGGGATATCTCTGTGCAGAGTTTGACTTGCGTAGATTACCAGTAACTTCTGCACTGTATATCGAGCCGGTCAAATGGCGTCAGATCAAAGGGGATCCATCTATCCGCGGCGCCTTGTTTAGGCAAAGCCGAATTGAGAGCTTGATGGATCTGAATATTGAGAATGCGATGTCAATTATTGAAGAGTTACTAACTGAGTGCAGGGTTTTCCAATGCCAGATTCACTTTTCCAGCAGCCAGATTACGATTTGGACAACCGATGATCCACTGCGCTATCGCATCCTTGATCAGGAGATACTCGGCGATACCGACATCTGCCTGTTATATCCATCACAACCATATCCGGTCGACGCAGATATACCACGCAATGAAATCAGCAGGATACTGGGAGAAATGCAGGCGTTACGCATGATCGATACAAACATTTACCTGCGAATGGCCTCCATTAATATTTTCAACGGCATGGTGAGCTTGACTTTTTCCTGTGACGGTTCGCACTACATGCACTACGATGAGTTCCTAAATAAGGGTATAGGATTCTGGACTGGACAAGCTGCTTAATGCCCGTGTCACCTGGCCGACATATTCTATATTTCGTGTCCAGTATTATGGCTCTGAAATAATGTCACTTCTTAAGCCCTCTATAGCTTGATACTGCAGGCCGTAATATGTACTGATCAGGTACTTTTACTGATTTGTACTGCTCCGAGACGGTTAACTCAGGAATGAAATATTTCGTATTATAACTGCCGAATTATGGAAGCCAGGATGCGGCTGGGCGAATTTCGCCTACGTTGAGTCCTATTGAATTCGTTATTGGTGGTGAGACATAAGCCTGAAGTTTAGTTTTTTCCTCATCAGAGAGAACATTTAGGTGATCCAGAATCGCCAGTAATGCGACAGAGCGTGCGCGAACGCTGCCATCTGCTATTTTCACTGCTACCCCTAGTCCCTGCCCAGGTATCGCTGCTGTGATAACACCCTCGGCACCAGTTTTGGCGAGCACACGACCTTTGGTAGCTTTATTTAATTCACTGACTAAAGCGCCACTCCCTGCAATGTAGAGAGGCTCATTAATAATAGCTTCGTGAAGACGGTAAATCGCATAAGCGCGATCATCTGATAACTCCACTGGTTTGGCAAAGCGGGCCATGGCACGCCCAAGCTGCAGCAAAGGCATCGTGGGTGCGGGTAATCCGCAACCATCGATTCCAATTGGATATTGCCTAAGATCAATATCAGCCAGATCGGAAAGTATGTCGAGCGATAATTGTTGCAAAGGATGTTCGATCTGATGATAGTCGTCCACAGGTATATCCAGATGCAGTGCCGTGCTTAAAAAACCGGCGTGCTTGCCTGAACAATTATGATGAATTCGACAACCTTTCTGCCCGGAAGCCAGCAGTTGGTGTGCACTCTCTGTATGTTCAGGCAAAACAGGACCGCAGGCTAAAGAATCCTCAGTTAATCCCAGGCGGTTCAGCCATGATACTACGAGATCCTGATGCATTTGTTCACCCTGATGAGATGAACATGCGAGCGATAATTCGGCATCTTTAAGCGCATAACGGGTACTGGCGCCGCTCTCAACCAGTTGGATAGCCAGCATCGGCTTTAGAGCTGAGCGCGGAAAGACAAGGCTTTCTATGTCCCCCCAGCTTTCTACAACGTCACCCTTCATGCCACACACGACAGCCGCACCGAAATGCCGGCTTTCTACGGTTCCATTACGTGTTACTTCGACAAAAAGTTCATAGGACATACAACAGGCACTCAACAATACATATGTGTATCTGGGATATGATAACTTTACGGTAAAAGCGATAATCGATAAAGCTGATACAAGGTTAAGACATGATCAGCAAATAATCATCGTAGCAGTAACTAACCTGTAGAGACATCAGGGCGGATATGCGGAGGGATGTTTGATGAAGCTCTGTTAAGGCTTCCATCTAATAACAACTCAATAACTTTATCGTAAGAAAACTCATGCGCGATACTGCAGGCTTCAGGGAAATAACTCGAACCATAGGTCATGCCTGGCACCAGGTTTGCCTCCATGAAAAAACATTCCCCATGATTATTTGTTTTTATATCGATGCGACCATAGTCCCTGACACCCAGAGCATTAAAAGCTTCAACAGCCAGGGTTGCCACGCTGTTTTTTACGTCATCGTCGATAATTTCTATTAATTTTTCTGAGTCATCTTTTTTTGCCTGCGCGCCTAAAATCCTGAGCCCATGAGATGATGTTAGTGGTATGACTTCAACGGCAGATACGGTCAGCTTCTTATTATGTGCCTTGATAACGGCAACCGTAAACTCGCGACCATCAAGATATTCCTCTGCCAGAACAGGTTGATTAAATGAGTCGTATAACGATATGACTTTACTTTTATAGTCAGAAAAGTTGGTGACATAGGATAAATCGTCAATGCCGTTCCCATTTGCTGCATCCAATGGTTTTAAAAACAGTGGAAATGCGACGGGCAGCTCACTTTCATTTTTATACTGGCTTGGGGTCGCGATAAAATAATTAGCCGTTTTAATGCCTTTATTGGATAAATGCGTTTTAGCCAGTACTTTGTTGGAATCAAATTTCAGCACTTCTCTTGATGAACCTGTGTAATTTATGCCATGTTGGGCAAAGTAACCAGACAGCCAGACATCATCCTCATGTATGACAGGAATATATTTTACCGCCAGAACAACCAGTTCAGGTTTTCTTTTGACTACATCATCCAGGTCATTTTTAGATTCGCACACATTTAATCTTACGCTGTGGCCCATCTTCTTGACGGTATCTAAGACACTATTACAGGCCGTTAGTGATCCAAATCCGCTCTCTTTTAACGCGTCATTGGGTGTAGTGATTATTTCTATATGCATTGGTGTTTTCTCGGGCTCAATAATTTAGTTAGATTGAATGAACGACAAAACACCTGATGTTTAATATTCAGGAGCACGCCTCAGACAACGAGATACAAAATGAAGAACTAATCCATCAACTGCTTAATGAACTATTGAATATAATTGAAAATTAATCAGCTAGAGGCAATGCTCGGGGAAACAGGCGAGAAAATGAAAACACGGTTACTATACGCTGACTTTTGCATAATACCATAAACAGGACAAAGATGGTTCATTTCATTCTAGAAAAAAGCATGACAGCCAATGATTGTTGTTGATCTACCCGTTCTCCGGCCCAAATCACCGATTGAAGTGGCTGGGTATCAAGGACATCATCAGAATAAAGAGAATTTCCGACACGTCTGGTTAATAGATAACCGCTTTGTACTAGCAGCTGCCAGCCACCATAGTCAAGCTGAGCGGCCTATTACAGGCTATCACACTCAGTTTTGACTAGAATGTAAACTCTACTTCAGGTGCGGGTGCACACACTATTCCGGATACATGTTACTTTTTACCCCCGCCAGCCAGCGACTCGAAGAATTGCTTTTGCATATCCTGCCAGGCATCCATCTGTTTTTTACCCATGTCCAGCCATATTTCCCCGGGTGTGTTCTTTAGCGGTTTTGTCAGTTGTGCATGGATCATTTCTTGCTGATCGGCAAAGAACTGCAGGCTTTTCTCCATAAAATCACTGAAATCAGCCTGTGAGTTTTCACCATAGTTCTGAATGAACCGCATGAGCAGGTCGACACTGAACATGGGCTCACCGTTTCCGGACTCCTGCTCCATGATGATCTGCAGCAGGATGTTGCGGGTAATGTCCTCGTTGGTTTTCTTTTCCACGACCTTGAACGGCACATCTTGAACCACCATCTCTCTGACGTCGTCCAGCGTGATGTATTTACTGGTGCTGGTGTCGTAAAGGCGACGGTTGGGGTATTTCTTGATCAGACGTTCAGTCGGCATAAAGGTTTTCTCTTTTATATATATGCGGGCATTATAAAGTCAGATACAGAACAGTTTATCTGACTAAAATCAATGCATGTGCTGTCCGCCATTGGAAGCGAGGTTGGCACCAGTGATAAAGCTGGCATCTTCCGAGCACAAAAATGTCACCAAGGCCGCAATCTCTTCGGGTTTACCCAGTCTGCCAACGGGTATCTGGGCAATGATCTTTTCACGTACCTCCTCGGGTACCGCCATGACCATCTCGGTCGCGATATAACCGGGAGATATCGTGTTCACCGTGACGCCTTTACGGGCAACTTCCTGCGCCAGTGCCATGGTGAAGCCATGCAGGCCCGCCTTGGCTGCGCTGTAGTTGGTCTGTCCAAACTGGCCTTTCTGGCCATTG
>JAPHTU010000213.1 GCA_026196145.1 Gammaproteobacteria bacterium | reverse complement strand
GATGCCGGCGCTTCCAGCATGTAGCCACGGCCTGCGCGGCTGAAACCGGCGTTTTGATTACCACTGAGTGCACCCTGAATGCGTGTACCCAGAAAACCGACTGTGGTAGTTACGGATGTTGCCAGGGTCTGGGCATTGCTGGTAACTGCGTTACTGGGTGCTTCCGCAGGATCAATGATAATACTGGCATCGCGTTTTACTACAATATTACCCAGCATGGTAAAGGTACAGTTAAACCCGCCGCTTTCGGTTCCTGACAAGCTGGTGAAGGTAACCTCGTTTGTGCCGGAGGCTACGCCAGTACCCATCCAGCTTTCGAACCCGCCGTCTTCATTGGTACCGCTAAAGCTGACATTAAAGGAACCAGGGGTAAAAAAATAACCGCTTCCCGAGTAAGAAATTGTTTCCGGGTCTGTTGGTTCATCAATTTTGGCGGTTACCGTAACGTCGAAATCACCCGTGGCTGAATTGTAGTTAAAGACGTCGATAGTCAGATCCGCCGAGTCAGTAAAAGTGCCTGCGGGGCCTGGTGTTGGAGGGCAGTTCTCCTCGAATGTGCCGCTACCCCTCCATGTGCCGGTGGGGTCACCTGCGGCTGGAACGGCTATCGCTGGCACGCTGAGCGTTGCCAATAAAATTACCGCAAGAGAGTGAATAATAGTCGTGGCTTTCATGTCTTCCCCAGAAAATTCTTAACCCAAGATAAATTTGCGGCGCAGATTATCACAGTGTCCGGGAAAATTCAGCCAGTTTGCCTGGGCGGCAAGGTGTTTACTTGAGCATTATGATTTTTTTTTCTCTTCATAACGGATTCTCGGGTATAACGCTCCGGAGACCGGACCTTTTCCAGGAAAAAAGCCGTATCATCCGCCAGACGCCCACCATTTTTGAGCTGCTCCTTGATGGAGTTGATGGTTTCCAGGCTGTTAACCTGCTCCCTGCTGATACAGTGGGTTGCCGATAACAGTAACAGGGCCGCGTGGATTTCCAGTTGTCGCTGGCTACGTCCATCTTCCTTTCGCACCAGCGGAAAACCATGCATCCATGCCTCCTCCATAAACCGTAGCAGGTTCTCTATGGTATCAACGGAAACAGACTCGTAGGCTTTGATTGGTGATCTCATGGTGGTTTATAGAATGGCAGGATGGATAGTGTGATTTATTCCAGCGCGCCGCCACAGGAGGAGCCCTGCCCCGCGGTACAACCATAGCAGTGGTCGGCGATAATGATCGGCAACCCGCTGATTTCCTGCTGAAGTAGGTCACGAATATGGGGTTTTGGCTGGTTATTTATCTGCATGGGCAGTTTGAGCATCTGGTTGAAATCGCAGTCATAGATATAGCCCTGCCAATCGATACTGATGAGGTCACGGCACATAACGGCGTCGACATTGGCTTCTACGTGGCTGGATTTTAACAGTTGCATATAATCTTCAAACTCACCCCTGGAAACAAGGGTGCTGCCAAAGCGCTTGATGGGCATATTGGTGATTGTTAGTAGACGGTTAAATTGAATACCATAATTATCCAGCAGGTGTTTTTTATAATCCTGCTCAAGTGTGGACTGTGGTGGAGGCAGGCTGGCGCCCTGAGGGTTATAGACCAGGTTAAGTACCAGGCCACTGTTGGTGATGCCATAGCCCAGCGCATTGAGCTGCTGTAGTCCCTTGATACTGCGTAGAAAGACGCCATCGCCGCGTTGTGCATCGACATTTTCTTCCAGATAACAGGGCATGGATGCCACGACCTCTACCTGATGCCGGGCTAGAAACCCGGCAAGATCCTCCTGTCCGGGTTCAGAAAGTATGGTCAGGTTGCAGCGATCAATAATACCCGTGCCAAGTTGTCTTGCCTTTTCAACAAGATAACGAAAATCCGGGTTGAGCTCCGGTGCGCCGCCCGTCATATCCAGTGTGGTCGCAGTGGACTGCTGCAGGGCCATTAGCAGCTGGTCAATAGTTTCCCGGCTCATGACTTCCCTGCGTTTGGGGCTCGCATTCACATGGCAATGCAGGCACGACTGATTGCATTTATAGCCAAGGTTGGCCTGCAAGGTCGTGAGTTCGCGCCGCCGGATGGGCGGGAACTGGGTACTTTGTAAAAGTTGCAGGGTTTCGTGCATAGG
>JAPHTU010000130.1 GCA_026196145.1 Gammaproteobacteria bacterium | reverse complement strand
ATCTCGTCCAGCAGTTGTCCAGCGAGGCCTGCCGGGCGGACGGTGAGGGAGACTGAGGCTTGAACTTTCAGGACAAGTCTGGCCTGGACGAGGAGATCACCCTCGAGCTGACGCCGCTGATCGACATGGTCTTCCAGCAGTACCGCAATGCTTTTTGTGCTGGCCGGCATGGCGTTGATCAGTGCCACTGCATCAAAGGGCCGGTATAGGCGGACCTTGATGAGGCCGATTTTCTCACCCTGCGAATTAAGATACTCAACGGTTTCCTGCGAGGTTTCTGCACCTGAGCCCATCTGGATGATGATGTGCTCGGCATCCTCTGCACCGACATAATCAAACAGGTGGTAATGGCGTCCGCTCAGGGCGCCGAACTGATCCATGACTTTCTGTACGATACCGGGCATGGCTTCGTAGTAAGGATTGACAGTCTCCCTGGCCTGAAAGTACACATCGGGGTTTTGCGAGGTGCCGCGGATCACCGGGTGTTCGGGCGACAGTGCCCGCTGACGGTGTGCCTTGATATGTTCCTCGCTAATGAGTTGCCTGACGATATCCGCTTCTATAGGACTGATTTTTGCGACCTCATGTGAGGTACGAAAACCATCGAAGAAATGCACGATGGGTAGACGCGATTCCAGGGTTGCTACCTGTGCAATTAGTGACAAGTCCAGCACCTCCTGTGGTGAGTTTGATGCTATAAAGGCAAAGCCGGTGGTGCGTGCCGCCATGACATCGCTGTGATCGCCGAAGATGGAGAGTGCCTGGCAGGCCACCGAGCGTGCCGCTACATGAAACACCGTCGGTGTCAGTTCGCCGGCAATCTTGAACATATTGGGGATCATCAGTAACAGGCCCTGGGAGGCGGTAAACGTGGTCGCCAGTGAACCCGCCTGCAAGGCGCCATGAATAGTGCCGGCGGCACCTGCTTCACTTTGCATCTCGATGATATGCGGTACGCTGCCCCACAGGTTGGGCCGTTGACGTGATGACCACTCATCGGCCCATTCACCCATCGGTGAGGCTGGTGTGATTGGATAGATGGCGATTACTTCATTGGTTAGATGCGCGATTTCGGCAGCTGCCTCATTGCCATCTATGGTCCGGCTTTGGGATGTAGCCATGTGAGTCTCCAACCACCTGTAGGTATTATTATCCTGCTAATGATTAGTGGAATGACTGGATAGTACCTTGATCTAAATCAACAATAACTTCATACGCCTGCCTTGCATCGTGGCCAATTATTTTCTGGCCTGGTTTTCATCCTGAGATAAGAGATATTTGAGAGCCATCAGCCATGAAAAATCGGGTGAAAAACCGGCCGGCAGATGACACGTAACACATTGATATATCTGAAAAAAATATTCATTTTGAGGTCTTTATATTTCTATATTCGGACCTATACTATGGTTAGAAGCACAGCGTTTTACTGTGCAGGAGTAACTAGAAAAGTTACAGGAGGTTATCATGAACATGACTGTATGGAATCCCTTCAGGGAAATGGAAACCCTGCTAGACCGCTATGCCGAGGGAACAGGCCGTGGTCTACTACCTGATACTCCTGGCATGGGTCGGGAATTTGCTGACTGGACACCAACGGTGGATATCTCCGAGAGCGATCAGGACTTTCTGATCAAGGCAGATGTACCCGGAGTTGACATGAAAGACATTCACGTTAGCGTCGATCATGGTGTGCTGAGCATTACCGGTGAAAAGCATGTCGAGAAGGAAACCGGTGAAGGCAGCAAGCGTCACCGCACGGAACGCTACTGCGGCAGTTTTGCCCGCCGTTTTACACTTCCTGCTTCCATTGCGGAAGACAAGATTGATGCAACATACAAGGATGGCGTTCTGTCACTGCTGATCCCCAAGGCGGAAGAGGCTAAACCTAAATCAATCGAGATTCAGGTACATTAGCCAGGGGTTGCCGCACTTGCCCGGGTAGCGGGTGGGTGCGGCAGATTTTTTTAGGTCACCCCATCATCAATATGCTATGTAGTCATGTGAGTGACAGCAGCGCGGTGACCAGCAACCTGGCATCGTAATAGGGCGCACTGTGCTTGCTCACCAGTTGGGTATCGATAAGTTGTATACCAAGTTTCTTCAGTAGTTCAGGTGACAGAGTGCCCGGATATTTGCCATTTTTAGTATCAATCAGCACAAAGTTGAGTAACTGCTGATCAGTGCAGTCTGCCGGGGCATCTGCATGCAGGTAGTCAAGCAGTGTCTGCAGTGAGTCGTCCATTGTCATACCAAGCTGTTCCGGATCATTGCCAAGGTTCGGGACATATATCTTCGGGCAGTCATTGGCAGCAATCGCCGAACCAACGCCTTTGGGTAGCAGGTTGGCGATCAGGCTGGAATAGAAGCTGCCGGGCGGATAACAAATGAGCTCCGCCTGGCCAATCAGGCGACGAATTTTCTTCCTGATTTCGACCTGCGCCGGTTCAAACCTGCCGCGTTGTTTCGATAAAAAGAGTTTTTTGATCGGTGATGTCAGCTCTGGCTTCTCTTTGCCGGTCAGACGATGCTGACCGATGATACGGCTGCCGTCCTCAAGGTCCGCGGCCAGGTGCAGGTCACTGTTGACAGTAGCGCGTACCATGCCCAATACATTTACCAGTTGGGAAAACAGGAAAATAATCGGATCCAGGTGATGGTGGTTGTTGATATAACCGCCGGCTAGTATGAGGTTGCCGATACTGGCGCCCCGCAGGTCAAACGACTTCGGCATGGCCTCGCAGAAATATCCCAACTGATTCCGGATGAGTCGACGCATAGGGTTGGATACGGCCCGGATAAGTGGATCATTACCCTTGTGGATGGCGCTTAGCTGGCTCAGTAGTTCCTGCTTGCTTTTATCCCGCGGGAAACGATGGGTGAACAACCGGTAGACCTCCGGATGACCTGTGATGGTGTCGTCGGCCAGTGCCATCAGGCGGCTTCGCAGATCGCCTATGGAGGGCATTGCAAAGGCCTTGCGCAGGGTTGCGGAACTGCCACCCGAGTCAAATGGGGTTACCATGTGGATTGAGTTGTGCGTATAGAGTTTCAGCACCTGACTCATTTTGTTGAGTGCAGTTCCACCGCTAAAGAACAGGATTCGTGGGCCAATTTCAGGTGATTTCTGATAGCGACTGACCCGAACCGGGTCTGGCATCTGCACCGCACGCGTTATTTTTAGTTTGTTCAATTCTGGCAGGTTTCGGAGGTTGTAGTTATAAGCTGTATACTACACCTTAGCTTGTTCAAATAATGGTAGCCAGATCAACTTTGCATGGAAAATCTTGAACCCGATATCCGCAATGCCGTTCGAGCACTCGTCGTTCGGGACGGTAGCGTGCTTTTGCTTAAAAAAGATGGCGGAGGACAGGGTGAGCGTTATGCACTGCCGGGCGGCTCGCAGGATACGGGCGAGACCTTGATTCAGACACTGGATAGGGAGTGTCAGGAGGAGATTGGCACCAGCGTGGAAATTGGTGAATTGCTCTACGTGGCAGACTACTTCAAGCCACGCGATACCATGCCCGCCAGTACCCGACACCTGGTGGAGTTCTTGTTTTCCTGTAACGTTCCTGCCAGCTATACGCCGGTAAACGGCCATCATCCCGATAAGCATCAGATCGAGGTTGTCTGGATGAGGCTTGAGGAACTGGATCAGGTAACACTGTTACCGAAGTCAGTAGCAGGTCATCTACGTGGCGCATTGGCGGGCAGGGAGGATGGTTATCTGGGGCTCATCGATTGATCTGATGGTTTGCTTCACATAAGGCATTAATATACTGTTCGGTCATGAATAAGTTGTTTTCAACCAACCGGCTATAGCGGCAACCTCGATGAACGAGATCCTGTTCTTATTGTTCCTGTTAGTGTTGTCGGGCGTGTTTTCCGGCTCTGAAACGGCATTGGTCGCACTTTCGATGGGTCGTGTCGAGGGCCTTGCCACGGAAGGGCGCCGTGGCGCACAGGCCCTGCTTCGACTGAAGCAAGATCCCACGCGTATGCTCATTACCATACTTATCGGTAATAACCTGGTGAATATTGGCTCGGCATCACTGGCTACGGTTGTTGCTACTCGCTGGTTTGGCCATCTCGGCCCGGGCCTTGCGGTCGGGGTGCTCACCATATTGATCCTGATCTTTGGTGAAATTACACCCAAGAGCCTGGCAACCCGTTACGCAGAACGGATTTCCCTGTTTATTGCCAGACCGTTGTACATGCTGATGCAACTGTTGTTTCCACTGGTCTGGATCTTCCAGAAATTTACTAATTTGATTCATCGTCTTGCCGGGACTTCCACTGACCCTACAGTGACTGAGCTGGAATTGATCAGCATGGCCGGCTTTGGTGCCGAGGAAGGCACTATCGAACACGGAGAGCGAGAGATGATAGAACGGGTATTCTCGTTTAGTGATTTGACCGCTCGAGACGTGATGACGCCACATGACCAGATATTTGCGCTGGATAGTTCGCTCACCGTGGCGAATGCCCTGCCTGAGGTAATGAGCAGACCCTACTCGCGTATCCTCATCTATGAGGGACAGCAGGATGAAATTACCAAAATACTCCATCTGCGTGACCTGCTGGATATGGCTGCCAAAGGCAATATGGACGCCTTGTTAAACGACATTAGCCATGAAGTGGAGTTCGTTCCCCAGTATCAGAAAATTAACGAGTTGTTCACCGTGCTACGTCGTAGAAGGCAGCACCTGGCTGTTGTCGTGGATGAATTTGGTGTCATACGTGGCATTGTCACGCTGGAAGACCTCATCGAGGAGTTGTTTGGTGAGATCTATGATGAGAGCGATAAGGCCCCGCACACCATCAGGAAGGTGTCCGAGAACGAGGCCAAGGTAGAAGGCAGCATAGAACTACGCGAGGTAATGGAATTCTTTGATATGAGATTACCGGGAAAACAGACTGACACGGTCAATTTCTGGATACTCGATCATACCAAACGCATCCCGGAGGCAGGCGAGAGTTTTATTATCGATGGCCTGGTGGTCAGGGTGGAAGAGGCGACACGTCGTCGTATCAACCGGGTGGTTCTGGGTTTGCCGCATGAAGTGGATGACACAGATCATGAATAGTGGTTTCAGGACATGGTCAGCTGGCGTTGTATGTTATTATCCCGGCGAGAAACACGGCCTCGCCGGGGTGGTGTTGTAGATACAGTATTTAACCAGGATGTAACATTAAAATATTCCCTGGTAATAATTACTAAAGGACGTTGAGAGCCTGTTGATTGGGGGGTCGTTAGATGATTTGCACCTGCGTGAGATCAGTAACTGATCAAGCGGCGCAGCTCACAAATCTCAGCTTGAATTTTTCGCATCGCGCTACCATGCAAACGGTAGGCCTGGTTGCGATTGATGTCCGGATTCATCGTACTAGATAAGGGCGAGTAGGTAATATGTCAAACGAACAGCTCCAGTTTATCGTGCCTGAGGGCACAGACCTGAAGCAGTTGCAGGCAAGGCTGCAAAAGGCGCTGGGTTTATCCGCGGCATCATCCAGGATGGTGGAGCACACCTATTACGATAGTTTCGACTGGCTTATCTACCTGAGTGGTGCCGTGCTTGAGAAAATTACCTGTGAGGGGGAGTCCCAGCTGTTATTGCGTCCCCTCAATAGCGTAGTCGTACATGCAAGCGAAAATATAAAAGGCTCACCGCGATTTTCACAGGAATTGTCGACAGGGCGTCTGCGAACCGCACTGGATCGTATCCTGGAAATGCGGGCATTCATGCCGCAAGTCCGCGTGCGTAGCCGGATACATACCTTCAGCCTGCTGGATAAAGAAGATAAAACGGTCATGCGTCTGGCGCTGGAGCAGCACACCCTACAGGGTTCAAAGCGCGGCAAGGCCAGCCAATTGGGTACTCGCCTGCAGATCCTGCCCGTCAGGGGATATGATAAAGCCGTGAAAAAGGCCGCGCAGTTACTGGCAACGGAGATGGGCCATGAGCCGGTAACACAGGATCTGATGCTGGCTGCGCTGGCAGCCGAGTCTCGTGAACCCGAATGCTATACCTCCAAACTCAATTTGCATCTGCAACCTGACATGCGAGCCGATGCGGCTATCCGGGTGATTTTACTGCGGCTGCTGGAGGTCATTGAGACCAATGAGGACGGCACTATAAATGATATCGATTCGGAATTTCTGCATGACTTTCGTGTTGCAGTACGCAAGACACGTTCTGCACTGACACAGATCAAGGGTGTACTCCCCAAGCGCGTATTGGATAAATATCGTGCCGGCTTTGCCTGGCTGGGCGCTGTGACGACCCCGACTCGCGATATGGATGTCTACCTGCTGAATTTTGAAGGCTACCGGTCGAGCCTGCCGGTATCGATCCAGGACGATCTCGATCCTCTGCATGATTTTCTGGTGGCCCACCAGAAAAAGGAACATACCCGGATGGCAAGGACATTGAAGACGGCCCGCTATAAAAACATGATGCAAAGCTGGCATGCTTTCCTGAGCGCACCATTGCCGGCCCGTTCATCGCTGCCCAATGCGATGCGTCCTGCAATTGAGGTCGCTGACAAGCGCATCATGTCCGCATACAAGCGGGTGATGAGCGAGGGACTGGCGATCACCCCGGAATCTCCGGCCGAGCGCTTGCACGACCTGCGCAAGAGCTGCAAGAAGCTGCGCTACCTGATGGAGTTTTTCCAGAGTCTGTACCCGTCCGCAAAGATTACCGCGCTGATCAACGTGCTGAAATCGCTGCAGGAAAATCTTGGCGACTTTCAGGATTATGAGGTGCAGGCCACACATCTGAAAGAGTTCAGCCAGCAGATGACGCAAGAGGGTGAGGTAGCGCCGGAGACACTGATGGCCATGCGGGTATTGGTTGAAGGACTGCACTCCCGTCAGCTCATGGCGCGTGAAGAATTTGCCAAGCGCTTTGGCAACTTTGCCAAAGCGGAGAACCAGGACAAATTCCATAAATTATTCAAGCTACCCCGAGGCTACAAGGGAGATAAAGCGTGAAGACCATAGCCACCTACAACATCAAGGGCGGTGTTGGTAAGACGGCCACGGCGGTTAACCTGGCATATGAGATTGCCCGGGATGGCTGGAAAACACTGGTTTGGGATCTGGATCCTCAGGGCGCGGCCAGCTACTTCTTTCGTATCAAGCCAAAGGTCAAGGGTGGCGGTAAGGGCTTGATCAGACGCAAACACGAAATCGACTCGCTGATCAAAGGCACCGACTTTGAAAACCTGGATCTGTTGCCGGCAGACTTTTCATATCGCAATATGGATTTGTTGCTGGATACCGGCAAGGGTAAAAAGACAATTACCCATCTGCGCAAGATACTTAAGCCGCTGGAAGATGAATATGACTACCTGATCCTGGATTGTCCGCCCAGCATCTCGCTGGTTTCGGAGAATGTGTTCCAGGCCGCCGACGCGCTGTTAATTCCCACTATCCCGACGATATTGTCACTGCGTACCCTGGAACAATTGCTGGATTTTCGCCAGGACAATCGCTTGCAGTCACTTAAGGTATTACCTTTCTTCTCCATGGTCGATCGGCGCAAGTCGCTGCACCGTACTATCGTTGATAATCCACCTGTTGGAAAGATTCAGTTTCTGGATACAAGTATTGGATATGCCAGTGAAGTGGAACGTATGGCACTGGATCGTGCACCCATTGGCAGTGTTTCCCGCCGCAACCGCTCGGTACTTCACTATCAGTCATTGTGGGAAGAGGTCAGGCAGAGAATGGGCTGAAGAGCTGCCAGTAGCCATGCGTATACCAAAGAGCATCCGCGAAAATCTTCGTTTTCTGGTTATTGAAGTCAGTTCACAGATATCCAATCTGAGGATATATTTTGACTCGCACTCGGTAACCGTAGCCAAGCGTATACTGGATCGTAGTGGTTATACCCACAATCTCAAGACAAGCATCCATACCAGTTGTCTTGGCATGATTACACAAAACAAAAATGTGCGAAGTGATACCAGCCTGCTGCGTTCACTGGAAACCATTGCCACTGACCTCGATCGCATCGCCGAACTGTGTCGCGATTGCATCCAGCAGGTCGGCTATCTGGATGATGTGAGTCACCTGCCATCCGACCTGTATGTGTCCCTGCTGGGTCGTGTCAGCAAGGGCATAGACATGATAGAGACCGCTATCGACAAGAGTGACACACAGCTTGCGCTGCAGATGGGTCGTATTGAGAACAAGCTGGATTGTGCATACAGAAAGTTGCTGAAAAAGCATATCCGTGATCTCAAGCGACAAAGAAAAAAACATACAGAGGATCTGGTTTCCGCACTGTTTATCGCGCATTCCATTGAGCAGATGGGAGACGTACTACTCAGTATCAGTGAGTCAATTATTTCGGCCAATCTGGGTCAACCATTCAACACTGATCGTTATCAATCTCTGCAGGCCTCGGTAGAACAATTAAGTGGTACCGATGTTGGCTCCGAACTGGCGCTGGAGACGGTTGCGCAGACGCGTTCCGGTAGTGGCATATCCGGCCTCAGTACGACGGATGAAAAAGGCAAGGAGCGCCTGGCAATCTTCAAGGATGGCCAGAAGCGCAAGGTGAAAGAGGAGCGTGAAGGGGTTGAAAACTGGCATGATATCTATCCTGGCCTTGCACCAAAAATCCTGTCCTATCACAAGCGTGGCAAGTCCGCGGCCCTGTTGATTGAGCACCTGGCCGGGTTGACCTTCGAACAAATCCTGTTGCACGAGCCGCCAAAGATGTTAAGCCAATCCATGCGGCAGCTACAAAAAACCCTGAAGTCCGTTTGGCGGGAGACGCGCACCAAAAAGCCGGCGTTCGCAGATTATATGGGACAGTTGGAAAAGCGGCTGGGCGATGTTTATGCGCTGCACCCGGAATTTAGCCATGGTGATAACCAGATTTGTGGTATGCAGGTACCGTCATTTGATGACCTGATCCGGCAGGCGCGCAAGTACGAGGCCACGTTCAAGGCGCCGTTCTCGGTGTATAT